>QJWJ01000480.1 GCA_003235365.1 Deltaproteobacteria bacterium | reverse complement strand
TGTCGCGCGCACCGAGGTCATCGTAAAGACGGCTGACAATGCCGAGCCCGCCGTCGTGAAAGCCACCACGACGTCGCTTGCCGAGGCAGAGCGCGAGCGTGAGCTGGCGCAGAGTCGCGCGCGTTCGCGAGTGTGGGACCATGAGAGCTTCTTCGCTGCGCTACCGAGTGGCGCCCGCGCCTGGATGGAAG
Source organism: Deltaproteobacteria bacterium (assembly GCA_003235365.1). Classification (GTDB taxonomy): domain Bacteria; phylum Myxococcota_A; class Polyangia; order Polyangiales; family Polyangiaceae; genus SZUA-265. The sequence goes on along the minus strand of QJWJ01000480.1, from coordinate 6,121 downwards.
AGCTCGTCAAACGCGCCAGTCAGAGGCACGAAATCACGTTTGGCAAGGGGGCCAAGTACGGCACGCTCAACGTGCTGGTCGGGCCGGAACGCGGGCGGCTGATCCAGTTGTACACCGACGGCACGCTGTGGCTGTACCCGAGTGAGCTACAGAAGGATCAGGAGCAAGCCTGGAGGGTGGCTTTGCAGCGTATCGGAATGGACGCTCCAGGAAAACACTACTGGGCCGTGCAAAGCGACGACATGGCGCGCGATTGGCCGAAGCTACTCGACACGATGGAATCGTTGAAGGGTGCGGCTGGGCAGAGTGTTCCATCATGATCCTCATCGGCCTCGACTGCGCCACCGATCACCGCAAGGTCGGACTCGCGATGGGCACCTACGACGAGCAGCTGCACATTCACGTCGCGCGCGTGGCTCGAAACCCAGACGACATCGCTACGTCGATTGTCGATTGGTTGTCGCAGCAGGACGATGCGGTGTTGGCGATCGACGCGCCGCTGGGGTGGCCCAAGGCTCTGGGGGAGGCGCTGAGCAGCCACGTCGCAGGTGGGCCATTGCCGTTCGAGGCGCACGCGCTGTTTCGGCGTGACACGGATCGGGAGATCAAGCGGCGGATTGGGCAGCAGTCGCTCGACGTCGGCGCCGACCGCATTGCTCGAACGGCGCATGCGGCGCTTGCGACGTTGTCAGCGGTTCGTGAGCGCGTGGATGTGGCGATGGGCTGGACGCCCGGCGCCGTGAAGGGCAGGCAGGCCATCGAGGTCTATCCTGCGGCCACGCTGAAGGCGATGGGTCTGATGGCCAAAGGTTACAGGGGGAGTGAGCAACGCGACGTACGCCTGGAGCTCATCGATGAGCTGGGAATCGCGATGCTGGCTGACGAGGCGAGGGCCAACGCCGCGGATTCCGATCACGTCTTCGATGCGATCGTTTGCGTTTGCGCCGGCGTCGACTACGCCAAGGCCAGCGCCGTTGCGCCGCGGGATGGGGACCTTGCGCGGCGCGAGGGGTGGATCTGGTGTCGCCCGTGACGGATCGACTGGGCCACCCCTGCGCTGGGCGCTTGACCTCTTGCTGCTCGGCTGACTAGACCGGTGGCGATGCGCTACGCGTTGGCGGGTATCGTTGCTCTCCTGGCCGCACTGCTGTCGTGGTGGAGCTTCTGGGGGCCATACCGGTGGGTCTCCGAGCTGCAGTCGTGGGCCTGGGGTGTGGATTGGATTCAACTATCGCTGCTGTTGTGTTGGGCGGCTTTCTACACGCCGATGCACGTGATTGTTGCGGCGTGGGAACGACGGCACGGCGCCGTCGTGGAGCCCCTCACCTGGCGGCGAGCCGTCGCCGCTGCGAATTTTCTGTTTGAGCAACGCCCCGGGCAGCTGATGGGGGTCGGCATCATCTTCTTCGCGATGGGCGGTGGGTTTTGGTCGAATGCGATGACCAGCGGCCCGCTCACGTCGCTCACCATGGCGGAAGCCGATCAGGGCGTGCGCCCGCGCAGTCGCTACGTTCACCTGACGGGAGGACGAGTCCTGCTCGATAGTGAGCTCACCTTTACGCGCAATGGTTCGGCGGAGCGCTACTTCCCCGTCGTTTCGAACGATACGGAACAGCTTCGTGTATTTGCGCGGCTCGATGGCCGCGATGCCACTGCGCCACCCGATGAGCTGGAGGGCGAGCTCAGCTACGACGGGCTACCCGGGCCACTGCGTGCACCGCTTGCGGACAAAGGTCTGCTTGCCCCCGACTACTTCGTGCTGCGACATGGCAGCGACCCCGCGAGCGGAGCGCGAGCCGGCGCCTACATGGCACTGTTTGGCGCGCTGCTGATCGCGATCGGGTGGCTGTGGGCGCGACGCCGCAAGCGCGCCAGCGTTGCCGATCCGGGCTCGTCTGGGTAGTCGCTCTGACTCCGAGCCGGGGGGTCCGGCAAACGTTCAACCCGTCTCACGAGCCCTCTTCCGTGGGCTCGTTCTTTCGCAAGAACGAAGGCAGCCACTTGGCGAAACCAGCGGGTGCGTCGTTGCCCTGCACGAGCAGTTCGACCATGCTCGAGTGCTCGTCGTCGACTGGTTCGTCGAAGTTGGGGTCCTGGGTGCGTAGGCCGATGTCGAGCCCGTCGCGGGTCGCCGCGACGGTGCGCGCGATGGCTGCGTACAGATCTTCTTTGGTTCGGCGCTGCTGGAGCACCGTGCCGAGTTGTTGCGCCATCTCGCGCGTGGTCGCGAAACGCTCGTTGGGATCGAGGGCCAGGGCCTTGTGGACGAGTGCGGCGAACTGTGAGGGGACATCCGGACGCAGCTCGGACAGTGGTGGCAGCTCGGCGTTGGCGACCCGCCGATAGGTTTCGAAGTCGGAGTCGCCCTCGAAAGCTCGCTTGCCCGTCAAGGCCTCCCACAGCACGCTGCCGACCGTAAATTGATCCGTTGCTGGAGACGGCCGCTGCCCACGGGCAATTTCGGGCGCGAGGTACGCCAATTTACCTTTGGCCATACCCGGGTCGGTGGACGCGATGTCACGGTCTCGGGCGAACGCCAAACCAAAGTCGATGAGCTTGGCCATCCCCCGCTCGTTGATCAGTACGTTGGAAGGGGATAGGTCCCGGTGCACGATCGGATCGAGTGTGCCGTCGTCCGCTCGACGTTCATGTGCCGCGATCAGTGCGCGTAGCATCCCGATGCCAATCGCCGCGACCTCGTCCCACTGGGTTTGTCGTCCGCAGTGGTCCACGACCCAGCGGATGAGTGTGGAGAGATCGACGCCCCCGACATACTCCATCACCAGGAAGTACTGGTCGTCCTCCTCGACGAAGTCGAGGATCTGGGCGATGTTTGGATCCTGTAGCCTCGACCCGACCCGCGCTTCTTCGCAGAACAAGTCGCGGTACATCGCGACCTTGGCCAAGTGCCTGTGCATCTGCTTGACGGCGACGGGCCGCTGAAAGTTGGCGGGGCCGTGGTGAACGGCGCGCCAGACCACGGCCATCCCGCCCTTGCCTGCGATCTCCAGCAGCTCGTACCTCCCGGCGATCCAGTGGTCTGGCACCGGAGGTGGGGGGATGGAGGACAACAGGACCGTGACCACCCTCTACTATACCAGCCGGCGCGGCTGCAGCACCGCCCCGACTGAACCGGTACCCCCCGACATGGCCGTGGTCTGCTCCCTGATGCCGACCACCCAGGTGCACGTTGGCAGATCGAGAGCGGCGCAAGGTCGGTTTGCTGCCGTTCCGGCTAGTGTTCCGTCATTACCGCGTTGCAGGTTCATCGGAGTTCACCCGCCGTGAGGATCCGCGTCGCGAGCTGTCTCCGGCGCAGGTAGCGGGTGTACCGAAAGCACGCCGTTCGGTTACCAGCCGCAGTGAAGTGGGAACTCATGGTCGTTCCAGGCGGGGAAGTTGCCGGGCCAATTCCGAATGGGTTTGGGCCTTCACGCGAGGCGGTGCGCCGCGCACCGTTCAGATCCACTCGTGACTCACCTTGGCGACGTTCGCGAACGGCGAGTTCGGCGAGAACGGGGTAACCTTGGGGTAGTCGGCAACCTGGAGCGGTGCGACCCAGTGGGCGGCGGCCAGCGGATTGAAAGCGGCGACGTCTTGGTCGAAGGCGAGGTAGTGGCCGCTGAGGCCCCAGTGCCGCCACAAGTCCTGACAGAAGTCGGTCACGTCATCGCCGATGAAAGCGCTGATCTCGCCGTCGTACTCTTGGCTGCGGTAGGTGAAGTTCGCGGAGCCAATCACCGCGGTGCTGTTGTCGATCAGCGCCAGCTTGGAGTGAATGTAGATCGCATTCGTGGTGTGGCCGTTGCGCACCATGGGAGAATAGAAGCGGATCCCCCCTCGAAAGTCTTGGATGTCGATCAACTTCACGCTGTCGCTCTGTCCGGTGTTGAGCGTGTAGTCGAACGTGTCGTTCTGCATCCAGTCGTTCAAGATGAAGCCACTGTACTTCTCGTCCAGTTTCCACTTCGTGCAATTGGCGCGGGCGACCCAGTTGCCTTTGACACGTACCTCAGTTGCCGTGTCGAGGGCGAGCTTGACGAACGAAATGTAGTTCAGGTAGTCGAACGGGTACGGGTTCTGGGCGAATGGCTTGGGGACCATCACGATCAGCTTGACGTTTGGGGCGGCCTGCTGACGCGCCCGGAGCGCCGCCAACAGTTTGGGGTCGCTCACCATGTATCCCTCCAGGTAGATGTACTGCTGAGCAGCTTTGATCTTCTCAATCAGTAGGTCGCGGATGTGGGTCTGCCCGAGCATTCCCTCACTGTTCGTGGTGGCGATCTGCACGGTGTAGGGGCCCATCCGGGTTGGCTGGTTGGGGCGATGAGTGGGCTGGGTTTGAAGCTGTGACTTGGGGATGGTCTGGAGAGTTTCGTTTCCTTTGTCCGTCGTCCCGACTCCTCGGTGCAGCGAGAAAAACTCGAAACGCTTCTCGTATCGCCGTAGCCATTCCGCTTCGACATCGTAAGCTGCGGCCCCTTGAAGCTGAACGGCAGTGTCGTGGATCGTATGGCCGAGCGGGATCCCACCCATTCCACCGTTCAGCGTCGCGCTGTGTTGATCATCGTCGTAGTAGAACGAGGCGAGATTCATTCCTCCCAACAAGGCAGTGAGGACACCCTGAACGGAGACGAGAACGATCTTCTGGTGTACGGACTTGCCGTAGTCGGTGCGGCCACCATAGATCTCGCTCAGAACGTTGATGCTTCCGCCATTGCCCGGGGTGAGCAAGCCCAGCCGCCTCGCCGTGTCTTGATTGGTGTTGTAGATGTGCGTGCTCAAGTTACCATCGAACTTGACGTCGATGTCCTTCGGGCACCACATGATGACGTCGACCCGGTGCCCCTTGTCGGCGATGGCCTCGATCCAATGAACGATCGTTCTCCCCCTGTTTTGGAGGAACGCGAGGTCTGGATTGGCCAAGTCCGCGGGAACACTCGGTAGCCTCAGACCATGTTCGATCTCCCAGAAGGCGAGGCGCAGGTACGTATCGGCGGCCGGGGGTTCCGCGAGTAGGCTGACGAACAGTGACTTGAGCCGCCCGAAGTAGTTGCTGCCATCCAGGATCAACTCGGCGAAGTTGTGCACTCGGCTTGGATAACGCATCAGCGCCGTTCCCCCTTCGACCCACCGATACACTCTGACGTTCTCAGGGTGCAAGAAAATTGCGGGCGAGGCGGGCCGCCAACTTGGGTACGACGACGCCCGCCAGTGAGTCGACGTGAAGCGTTACTTCCGCATCGCTCCGAGTCGGACCCAGGTTTATCAGGGCTATCGGCTTGCTCTGTTGGTGTGCTCGCTTCACGAATCGGTAGCCGGAAAACACGGCCAGCGATGAGCCAACGACTAGCAGGGCATCCGCAGAGTCGACCACGGCATTGGCCGCCGTCACGTCTCGCGGAGGGACGCTCTCGCCGAAGAAGACCACGGCCGGCTTGAGCACACCACCGCACACTTCGCAGGTCGGCACGACAAACCCGGCGAGCGAGACTTCGGTGTCAGCGTCGCCGTCGGGGGCGAAGCCTTGCACCGTGGCGACGTAGTGGGGGTTGAGGGACTGCAGTCGACCTTGCACGTCGTCGCGTCGCTCGATGACGCCGCAGTCCAGGCAACGAACCTCCCGCAGGCGGCCGTGGAGTTCGATCACGTTGCGGCTGCCGGCGGTGCCGTGCAAGCCATCGACGTTTTGAGTGACGAGCCCCGTCAGCAATCCGGCGCTTTCCAGATCGGTCAAGGAGCGGTGCGCCGCGTTCGGTACGGCGTCGCGCATCTTCGGCCAACCGATCATCGATCGGGCCCAGTAGCGCGCTCGCGCCTGCGGGTCGCGAAGGAACGCCCGGTACTGGATGGGGTTGCGCGCCAGAGCGCGCGTCTTGGGACCCCGGTAGTCGGGGATCCCCGACTCGGTGCTACAACCGGCTCCGGTCAACACGGCCAGTCTCTTGCCGAACAACAGCGCGACGAGCTCGCGGAGCGCTTCGTCCTGGACGTCGCCGGTTGGGGCCATCGCCCTAGACTATCACTTCGCTGCTCCGCGACGAGACACCACGGGGTTCCGCTTCAGGGGTTGCTCTGTGCTTCGGCGCGGTGTTTGCGACGCAGCGCTTTTGCGCGCTCG
>QJWJ01000019.1 GCA_003235365.1 Deltaproteobacteria bacterium | reverse complement strand
GGGAACTGTTCCACCGTCGCAGCAGCCGTGCTGAACACGCATGGGTGGCCTGAGTGGGGCGCAGCGCGAGCTGCAGCCCGTTTGGCGTTTCCGGTGGTGGTTTTCCTGCGTCGCTGGTCAGCGCTTCTGTAGGTGGGGGTTGGATGCAAGCGATGGTTCAGTGCACGCTTGTTCCAATTTGCAGACGGATTTCGGTGGAGTGATGCAGTGGGTCGACAGCGCTGAGTCACGGGTTTACAGTGAGCGGAGGCCGCCGACCATCGGAAGCGTGCCGCGAATTGGCTTCTTGTTTGGGAGTGGATGAACATGATTCGACGTCAATCGAAATTTGCGGCCTCGTGGCTGTGTGCTGTTGGTATTGGGTTATCGGCGCTGTCCGTTGAAACACCGGCGAGCGCCTGCGGAGGTCTGTTCTGTTCCACATCCGCGCCGGTGAACCAAGCAGCGGAGCGGATCGTCTTTGCAGACAATGGCGACGGCACCATCACCGCCGTAATCGAGATCATGTACGAGGGGCCGTCGGACGAGTTCTCGTGGGCGCTACCGGTTGCTGGCATTCCGACGGTGGGTTTGTCCTCCGTCAACGCCTTGGACCGGCTGCAGAACGCGACTGCGCCGCTGTACACCCTGAACACGATGAGGGACGATTCATGCCCGGTGTTCCGGGGAGCGCTCGCGGATGCCGGCGCGCTGATCGCCGACGGGGGAGCACTCGCGCCGACTGATGCCGTGACGGTCGTGGCTGCAGGGACGGTCGGTCCCTTCGACTACGAAGTGATCGAGGTCAGCGACGATGCCGACAATCCCGGTGCTGCAGCCATCGAGTGGATGCAGACGAATGGTTACGACGTTTCAGCGCTCGGTGAGGACTTGCTGAACGTCTACTTCGCCGAAGGCATGAACCTGATCGCGTTTCGTCTGACCAAAGACGCCACGAGCGGATCGATTCGCCCCGTCTCGATCACCTACACCGCCGATGCGTCGGTGATCCCCATTCGCCCGACAGCCGTTGCGGCGAACGAGAACATGGGCGTGCTCGTGTGGGTACTCGGCGCGGGGCGCGCGGTTCCGGTCAACTACCGGACGCTGGAACTGAACGAGACGTTGATCAACTGGTTCGACCCGTCGTCGAACTACGATTCCGTCGTGAGCGCCGCCGCTGACGAGGCGGGCGGTCATGGTTTCGTGACCGAGATGGCCACCAACGAGTGGGATCAGCGCGTCTTCTCCGAGCGGAGCGTTTGGCAGGGAGTTCAGCAGTTCACCTCGCCCGAGCAGCGATTGGAGCTGCTCCTGGTGAGCGCGGAGGGATTGGGGCACCTCGACGGTTTTACCGATGCCGTTCGCCGCGCCGTGCCCTTGCGAGATGGCGTGACTCCTGAAGAGTATACCAGCTGCCCATCCTGTTACTTCTCACCGTACAATGCTGGCAATGCACCGGTTGGTACGGCCGCCGATGGCGGAACGGTCCAGGTCGCTCCTGTCGAAGGCGGAGTCGTTGGTGGACGCCGCTTTCCTACCGCTGAAGAAGATCCCATTGCCGGTATCGACGTCACCGCCTACCTCGCTGCTCTGGATGAACTCGTGATCGCGCCGATGGTCGCCATGGACGACTTGTTGACCCGGGGCGATTCGTTGACGCGCCTCTACACGACGCTGTCGCCGGATGAAATGACCGAAGACCCGGTCTTCGATTTCAACGTCGATCTCGACGAGGTATCGCGGATCCACACTCGCGATCGCACGCTTTGGTGTGATGACGATGGCCAGACCCAGTGGTCGATTGACTTCGATGGCGCCATCGTCGAGGGCACGGGCACCGAATGGCCGCTGAGCGTTGGCGATGGTCCCGCAGCGAAGCGCATCGTGCAGCTGGGGTTGGCAGGGGAAGGCGACGTGGTCGATGACCGCACCGACGAGATTCTGCGGATGCTGGCGCCGCCCATGCCCCAGCGACCGACGGACGATCCGGAACCTGCGCCCGTGACCGACGATGACGATTTCGATCCCGGCGACCCCCAGATGGATGACGGCACGTCACCGACTAGCCCCACCAGCGGATCCGACGATGGTCCTGGTAGTCAGGGCGACGATTCGTCGGACGACCCTGCCGGCTCTCCTGACGGCATGGGAGATGCCGGCACGTCCGTGAGTCAGTCTGACGACTCCGACGACGGTTGCGGCTGTGCGGTGATCGGTGCGACGCAGCCACGCTCCTCGTTTTGGATGCTCGTAGCCATCGCAGGGCTGGGGTTGCTCCGTCGTCGGCATCCTGAACGACGCTGACGTCGTCGTCCGTCCGCGATGTTCCTCGTAGGAGACTGACGATGCCCGAACGCGGGCGTCGTCGGGTTCGACGCGGCCGCGCGCGTTGTCGGTGGGTTCGGGTTTGAGTTAACGATCCCTGCGATGAGCGGAGGCTCGTGCTCGGCCAGTCGTGCCAACTCGTGGAGCGCATCTGTCGTGGATGCTGCGAGATGTCGCGAGTTCACCTTTCGCCATTGGACTGGCTCGCCCGAGCGTTGACCAGCACGTGTTGGCGCGGCCGGATTATCAGCGCCCAGGGCGATTGGTGGGCGGTGTGTTGATCTGAAGGGACGCCGACCACACCCGGAAAGTCCTGCAAATTGGACTCGTTGTGAGTGCAGCCTGGCTGGACGTTGGTCGGATGAGCCCCGGCGAGGCTGCAAACACTCAGACCGCGACGGGAGGTTTCACAGAAGCCGAGTTCCACTTCGCTATGTTGTTGTCGGTGCCGATCCGTCTGCTACCGTCGCTTGCAATGCGAGGTTCCAACTGGTTGTTACTACTGATCGCTTGGGGGTGCTCACCCGGGGAAATATCACCCGAGCAGAGGCGTGAGTTTCGCGCTGAACTCGAGCGTTGGTATGGCGACGGCGGCACGGGCGATGTGACGGATGACTCACCCGAGCCCGATCCCAGCCCGTCGCCCGAGCCCGATCCCAGCCCGTCGCCCGAGCCCGATCCCAGCCCGTCGCCCGCGCCTCAACCTTCGGGAACGATCCCCGACTGCGTCAGTGAAGTGTTTGCCTCGGGATGCGCTGGAACCGGTTGCCACTACGATAGCGCTTTCAACTTCCCTCCGGACCTGGAACGCGACGACCTGTTCGAGAAGCTGACGACGGATACGTCGCTATGCGCTAGCGCACCGCTCTACGTCGATTTGGACTCGCCACAAGACAGCCTGATGCTCCTGAAGATTACTGGCAATCCTCCGTCGGGTTGCGGTACGCCGATGCCCCCGCAGACGGCTCCACAGCTCGATGCTCAGCAGAAGCAATGCCTGGAGGATTGGTTCGATGACTTGGCAAAGTAGGCTCTGGAACAACCCGATGCGTTCGACTGCAAAACTCTCCGCGGTTCTCACCGCCCTGCTGGCGCTTTGCGTTGCAACGCTCTGGTCCGGTGTCGCGTTTGCCGGTGACGTCGTCGTTGCCCAGTTCGAGGGTGCAAAACCCGACGGCGTCCGAGACATCGTGGTCGAAGTTCTCACTGACGCCGGCTACGACGTTGAATCGCCAGGTGCCGCGCCCAGCGTCGACCCGGCGGGGAGCGACTCGTACTTCGTCGGACTGGCGGAAGACGGTGGCTACAAGGCGTTCGTCACGGGTTACACCTCGCTCAAGAGCAACGGCTGGACCACGTCGATCACCGTTCGAGACGGCGCGAGCGGATCAGTGATCGGCAAGGTCGCGATCAAGTCCGGTTGGTATCCCGGCCTGCAGAAGGCGCTGCGCAAACAGCTCAAGCAGCGCATCGATGGTCCGCTTTCACGAGCCAAGGCGCCGGCGGGGGCGGGCAAGGCATCGAAGGCCAGCAAGGAGCCCGAGCCCAAGCCCAAGAAGATCGAACCTCCCGAGGAGGAGGAAGAAGCGGCAGAGGAAGAAGAGGCGCCTCCGGAGGAAGAAGAGCCCGCGACCACGGAAGAAGAAGAGGAGGAGACGCGAGTATCCATCTCTGACGACGGACCGACGCCACCGCCCTCCATGCGCGATCGTCTCAAGAAGGATCCGCTTCTGCCGGCATTGGATCTGGATGTCGGCGGCTTGATGGTCTACCGCAAGTGGCGGGTCGAGGATGCCCTGCAAGGGGCGCCGGATGGGCCGCTATCTCCGTTGCACTACGTGACATTAGGCGGAGCGAAGGTGTCTGCTCAGCTGTATCCGCTCGCCTTCTCCAAGTCGAAGTCGTTTGCACGACACATCGGTTTGGAAGCGAGCTTCGGTCGCACTTTCGTCGGTGATACCGTTCTTGTCGACGCCGCGACTGAAGACCGACGCAAGACGACGTTTCAAGAGGTCACCGGCGGCTTGCGTGCGCGCATTCCTGCTGGGACGGCGCGCTTCGGCATCTTTGCTGGCGCTGGGCTGCAGAAGCTCACGATAGAAGGTGAGAAGCGTTTGGCGGCCCAACCGGATGCCAACTACACTTTCTACCGCGCCGGCGCGGACGCGGCGATTGCTTTGATGAAGAAGACTTTGACGATCGAACTGAGCGGCGCGTTCCGAGGGATCCTCAAGATGGGCGACGCCACCGGGCAAATTCAAGGCGACCGCTGGTTTCCGGATGCGACGGGATCCGGCGTCGATGGGCGTCTCGAAGTCAGCTACCTGCTCAGCGACATGTTTGCCGTTCGTCTCGGCGGCACCGTCGCGCGCTATGCACTGGCATTCAACCTCGATCCCCAAGACGTTGCTGATGCCGGAGCTGCGGGGCAAAGCGCTCCGCCCGTGGCAGGCGGCGCGACGGACCTGTACGCTGGCGGAGACTTGAGCATCGCGCTGCTCCTGCAGTGATCGGGTTACGGGTTTACGATCCCGTCAGCCACTGTCGCACCTCCCGTGCAACGAGCTGCGGCGAGTCGAGATGCACGTGATGTCCGCCCTCGACCTCCAGCACCTCGATTTGCGGTACGCATGCCAGCCGCTCCGCCATCGCCGCCGGCTCGAACGGAAATCCCCCACGCGGTCGCACCAGGAGAGTCGGCGCGCTGATCCGACGCAAGAAGGCGCGAACCTGGGATTCGTTGAAGCGTAGCGGAGAAGGTTCACGCAAGCGCGGATCCGCGCGCCAGCAGAACCCGCCGGGTACCGCCTGGGTACCGCGCGCAGCCAGATGGCGTGCAGATTGTCGTGACAGCGGAGGCATCGCCTGCATCAGTCGCGCTTCGGCTTCGGCGAGCGTTCGATAGACGCGCCGTTCCGCGTTGCGGTTGCGCATGCGCACGTGGCGCTCCAAGTTTCGAGGCGCGTCGTCGTCCTTCGACGTCATTGGTCCGAGTCCGTCGAGCAACACGACCCTCGCGATGCGGTCAGGACAAGCCCCCGCCGCCAAAACGGCCATGCCCGCCCCCATCGAATGACCGAGTAGTCCGAAGCTGGACCAACCGAGTGAGTCCGCAATGTCGAACGCGACCGTGGCCCCGTCCGCGAAGTAGTAGGCCTGACCCGGTTGGCGGTGTTGCGAAAGGCCATGCCCGGGCAGATCGATGGCGACGACCCGGCATCCGTGCAGCAGCGGCGCCAGGCGCTCGAAGCTGGCTGAGCTGTCGAGCCACCCGTGCAGCGCCAGGACCGGCGTTCCTTCCACAGGCCCGAAGCACTGGGCGGCGATTGCCAGACCAGCGACATCGAAGGTCTTCTGTTCGGGCACGGCTGCGGTCATGCGTTCATTGCCAATCGTTCCTGAATGACGACCCGGGTTCAACCCGCGAGGCTCTGCGGAATGAGGTCGAGAGCTGTGGCGACATCAGTGGCGAACAGAACGGGCTGGACTCCGTGTAGGGGGTGCTTGGCGGTCGCGCAGATGCGGCGCGTCAAGTCTAGTGGGCGAGCACGACTTGTCGGGCAGTTTCTGGCCGTGCGTCGGAAAATCGCGCGAACGGAGCTGGTCGAAGCCAAACTCGGGAAGGGTGTCGAGGGTTCGGAGGTCGTTCCGCAACGGCTGTCGGAGGCCATTGGGTCTCGAGTCGCCGTATCGAGACGGCAAGTGGAGGGTCGGAGGGTTCCCGAGGTCGTGTTGGAACGGCAAGTGGAGGGTCGGAGGGTTCCCGAGGTCGTGTCGGAACGGCAAGTGGAGGCCCGCCGGGTTCGACAGGGCGTTCGGCGACGGCGAAAGGAGGGTGTTGGGGGTTCGAGGGTCGTTTCGCAACGGCCGCCGAAGGCCATTGGGGTCGTTGAGGCCAGTATAGGCCCGGCTTCGTTCGTCAGTTGGCGCAGGATGCGGGGCAGGTGTTGACGCGCCGCGTTGTGCATCGGGAGACCTCGCGACGATGCACCGTGTCCGAATCGGGT
>QJWJ01000002.1 GCA_003235365.1 Deltaproteobacteria bacterium | reverse complement strand
GGATCGGGCGGGTACTTGTCAGCGTTGACGGTGTGAACCTTCACGCCGACGTCCACGCCGGCCATGTCGAACACGGCCAGAATGCCCATCGCCATGCCGAAGTTCTCCAACGCAGTGTCGACTTGGCGGGGCGTTGCGCCCTCGAGCGTCATGCGACCGGCTTCGCGTGCGTAGCCTTCCATCATCCGGTTGCCGATGAAGCCGTAGCAGACCTTGGCGAGCACGGGCGTCTTGCGCAGGGGCTTCGACAGCGCCATCACGGTCTTGATGACCGACGGCGAGGTCGAGTCGGTGCGCACGAGCTCGAGCAGCGGCATGACGTTGGCGGGCGAGAAGAAGTGCATGCCGATGACGTCGTTGGGACGACTCGTGGCGGCGGCGATCTCGTTGATGTCGAGTGTCGACGTGTTCGTTCCGAGCACGGCGCCCGGCTTGGCCACGGCGTCGATCTTCTGAAAGACTTCGCGTTTGAGTGCCATGTCTTCGAACACCGCCTCGATGATGACGTCGGCGTTCTTCAGCGAGGCGTAGTCGAGGGAGCCGGTGATGAAGCTGAGCTGTTGTGCCTTCTGCTCTGGCGTCATGCGACCGCGTTTGACCCGCGATTCGAGTACACGGTCGACGCCTGCCATGCCCCGGTCGAGACCTTCCTGGGTGGCGTCGAGTATGGTGACGGGGATCCCCGCGTTCGCGAAGCACAGTGCGATGCCTCCGCCCATGGTTCCGGCGCCGACGACTCCGGCTTGCTTGACGGCCAGCTCGACGGCATCTGCCGGCAGATCGGGGATCTTGCGCGATTCACGCTCGGCGAAGAACGCGTGTATGGCGCCCTTCGACTCGGGCGTGTTCTTCGCTTGATTGACGAGCTCGGTTTCGAACTCCAAGCCCTCGTCGAGCGGCAGCTCGAGGCTGGCGCGCACGGCTTTGATGGCCGTGAACGGCGCGACGCGATTGGGATAGAGCTTCTTTGCCAGACCGTCGAAGTGGGTCAAGATCTCGTCGCTGCAGGTTTCGGGATCGACTTGGCGCTCCGACGTGCGGCGCGGACCCTTGCCTTCGGCGATCAATCGCTCGGCATACTGCAGTGCCCCTTGCTGCAAGTCACCTTCGATGATGGCGTCGACGAATCCCCATTCGACAGCGGTCTTTGCGTCGACGGGCTTGGCGTTCAAGATCAACTCCAGCGTCTTCTCGACGCCGATCAGCCGCGGCATCCGCTGCGTGCCGCCAGCACCGGGGATGATGCCCAGCGTGACCTCGGGCAAAGCGAAGCGAGTACCCGGCGCCGCCAGCCGATAGTGGCCAGCCAGACCGATCTCCACGCCCCCGCCCATGACCGTGCCGTGCATGGCCACGACGAGCGGAACGTCCAGGTTCTCCAGACGCGCGAACATCTGTCGGTACGCGACCTCCTGTGGGGGCCCCGAGAACTCGCTGATGTCTGCACCGGAGAAGAAGGTGCGTCCTTCACAGATCAGCACCGCCGCCTTCACGTCGGGCCAGCGCGCCATCTCGTCGAGCGCCGCGTGCGTCTCTTCACGGACGCGGATGCTCAGGGTGTTGACCGGTGGGTTGTTGACCGTCAGTAGAGCAACGTTACCAAGCTTGCTGATCCTGACGAGGAGCGAAGTACTCACGAAGCCTCCGGTTGGAGTCGGTTGAGGGTGAATGGAACGAGTGCGGCTCTGTGTAGTCCACCGCGGGGCATCCGGCAAGAGCGTCTCCCGCTTGGAGTAGGCACGTCGATGTGCGGCGGCGGCGTCGCGAAACAACGTTGCCGCGCGCGTTCTGGGGTCGAGCCGTTCACCTTTCGCGATGCTGCGGTCACGGCGCGAACACCTCGGGATCTGACGCCATTCCCCTCGGGAGACGAGTGCGTGGCGAGGGGCTCGCCGCGGAGCCGGAGGTTCGCTGCGGAGCCCTCGACGTCGGTGCGCGTCAGCGCGGCGCGTGTTGACGCTGCGCGCAGCGGGCAATGGGTCGACGAGTCGCGCGGGGGACGCGCTCTGCCGCAGCACAGCTCGTCCCCTCGGGCACACGCGTTCGTGACGGACTGGTTACTGACGAACGGGGAAAACGAGCGTATCCGGTGGTACGGGCCCGGCGGTTGACGTCGCGCTGGACGTCGCGTTGAGCTGGACCATGCCGACCGCCGTGACGTCGAGGTGCAACGCCAGAGGCATGACGTAGTTGCTGACACCCTCGGGCAAGTCCGGCAGGTCGACCTTGGGCGTCTTGAGCGCGTACAGCGAAATGCCGTAACGACTTTCGACCGTAGGTTTCTCGGGGTCGAAGTTGGGGCATGGTGCAAACCAACCGAACTGGTTGAAGCTCTGCCACTGCTGGGCACCGGGGATTTCCGGGGGGAACTGCGCGGGAGACAAGTTTGCAGGCAGGTGGTGGACGTCTGCGGGAATGTCCCAAATCGCCCACATGAAGCCCGTGATGTAGTCGTCGTCAGCGGGGACCAGTTCGTCCGAGATGTCCAGATGCTTCACGACGATGGCGTAGCTTTCGGTCCCTTTGGGGCCCTCCGACCAGTTGAATTCGGGGGTGGCGGCGGGCACGGGGAACGCACGACCCTCGCAGGTGTACTCGGCGGGGATGGGCTGGTCCGGCATGATGACCGGGGAGCTGATGGTCCACGTCTCGCCCGTCTCTCCGAAATCGTACGAGGCCCCACACGCGGTCACGGTCACACCAAACGCGACGCCAGCTAGGTTCCTAGATCCACTCGACAACATACCGATCTCTTTCCGCACCTTACGGCGCACCAATCACTGAAACTCCACCCGCGGAGGGAAACCGTCGGGACCGTACACCGATGATTCTTGGTTGTCACCGTGAGACGCTGATAGTTTGAATCGTCCCATCGCTCCGCACTGGCCGTTCTGAGGCACGGCGGAGGGCTTCAGCCGAGTTCGGGGGCTGCTAGCGATGCCGGCGCGGGGGCAACGCGACGAACTGCCCTCGGTGGGAGCCCTCATCGCCACCAACCAGACGATCGGTAAGTCTGATTCGCTGGTGCTGATTTATTATTCCCTCTTCACCCGAAGCTGCGGTTTCGAACGATGGGTGAAATACGGAATTGAGGACGCCTGTCGGCTGAGTACCTCTCGCGGTCCCGATGCACCACCGTCTGTTCTTCGCGCCTCCGTGCCCGCGGGATGCCTGCACGCGGGCCCACGTGCATCTGACGCGGTGACTCCCAGCTACCCGGCCACGTCCCGCGCCCACCGTCGCGAAGCGACCCCATTGGCTCTCCCTGACCACCGTCGGTTGGCGCAATGCGTTGATCGGAGGGACGCCTCAGTCTCGCTGCACGTGCCGTGCGCGTCGCCTGCCGGCCATGGATTCGTCGCGGGCGATCGCCCTCAGCTCTTTTTGCGTCGCCTCGGCGCGGTCCCGCGTGCGCCGTCGCTGAGCTCTTCGTTGGCCTCGAAGGGCTGCGTTCCACCGAGCATGCCACGCTGCGAATCGATCCGAGCCTCGATGCTGTCGCAGACCGCCCGGCACAGTTCACAGATGGTCGGGTCGGCAAGTTCGTAAATCACGAGCGACCCTTCGCGGCGGCGACGAACGACTCCTGCGTCTCGGAGGATCGACAGGTGCTTGGACACGTTGGGTTGAGAGGTCTTCGTAACATCGGCCAGCTCGCCAACGCTCGTCGGAACGCGGTTGAGCCGGCTGATGATCTTGAGCCGGACGGGGTCGCTAAGCAGGTGGAATCGCCGCGCTATCGCCTCCAACAGGGCATCGCTCATCTGGCCATCGTGCGGGGTCATTTGCTCAATACTACTAACGATTTCTCCCATTGCCAATGTTCCCCAGTCACCATATAGCCAAACGCTCATATGGCGAATCAATCATGGGGTTGGGTGATGGGATTGACGGAGTGGGCGATGCGCAAGCCCAAAGCCGTTTTCGCAGTGACGGCACTTCTGGTCGTGGTCGCGCTGCTGTCGTTCGCGCGCCTGCGGGTGGACACGGACCCGCAGCACATGCTGCCAGACGACGAACCCGCGCGTCTGTTGCACGAGCACGCCAAGGAGACGTTCGGGCTGAGCGATTCGATCGTCGTGGGCATCGTCAGTGACGCACCGGAGGGGATCTACACCGTGCCGTCGCTCGATCGCCTGCACGCGTTGACGAGGGCCATCACCGCCATCGACGGCGTCGTCGCCAAGGATGTGTTGTCGTTGGCGAGTGTCGACAACGTGTACGCCGATGGGGTCGGCAGCGTTCGTTTCGAGTGGATGATGCGAACCGCACCGAGCACGGCCGAGGATGCGCAGCGGATTCGCGCGGCGGTCGAACGCATCCCGATGTTCGTGGGCAGTCTGGTCTCCGAGGATGGCCACGCGGCAGCCATTCACGTTCCCGTCGAGGACAAGACTCAGAGTCACCGTATCGCGTCTGAAATCGAACGACTCGTCTCGGAGTACTCGGGGGGCGAGCGCTACTACGTGACCGGGTTGCCCGTCGCGGAGGACACGTTTGGCGTCGAGATGTTCGTGCAGATGGGCATCAGCGCACCGCTCGCCGCCCTCGTGATCTTGATCATGCTCTGGGTCTTCTTCCGCAACCCGGGGCTCATCGCTTCACCGATGTTGTTGGCGATGACCTCGGTGATCTTGACCATGGGTGCGCTCATCGGCTGCGGTTTTCCCGTGCACATCATGTCGTCGATGATCCCCATCTTCTTGATGCCGATCTCCGTCGTGGACTCCGTTCACGTGCTGAGCGAGTTCAACGACGCCTACCCGAAGACGGGCGATGTGCGCGCCACCATCCGTCACGTGATGAAGGGGTTGTTCAAACCCATGCTGCTCACGTCGCTCACTTCCGCGGCGGGGTTTGCCTCCCTGGCGCTGACGCCGATCCCTCCGGTGCGCGTATTTGGGATCTACGTCGCGTTGGGGATCGTGATCGCGTTCGTGCTGACGCTCACGTTGCTCCCGGCCTACCTCGTCAGTCTCGGCCCGGAACGCATGCCGACGCTGGCAGCCGAGCGAGCCGGCGACGACGGAGGGGTGTTGGCGCGGGCGCTTCGCGTGCTGGGGCGCTTCGCCGGGCGCTTTCGCCCGCTGGTGATGGTCGGGTCCGTGGCGCTGGTCGTGGTCTCCGTGCTGGGGATCCGAAGCATCGTGGTCAACGACAACCCCACGCGCTGGTTCGCCGACACTCACCGGATCCGTGTTGCGGACAGAGAGCTCAACGAGCACTTCGCTGGCACCTACCGAAGCTACCTGGTGCTCGACGCGCCAGCCGTCGAAACCGGAACTCGTCTCGTGCAAGAGACGAAACCGACCCTCGCGGCGGTTTCCGCCGAGGTTCGAGCTGCTTGGAGTGAACTGACCAGCGCGTTGCCGCGTCAGCTCACGTCGCAGCAGTTTGCACGGCTCGTGGACGAGTTGAGTGTGCGAATGGATGCTGCAAACGCCGCCGATGCCGAAGCGCTCGGCGATCTGCTCGACGCGGTCGGGCGCGTCGAGCGTGACGCCAAAGCGTTTCATTCCCCGCAGGTGCTCGAGGCCGTGGCGCAACTGCAGCTAGCCGTCGAGGCGAGTGGACTCGTCGGCAAGACGACGTCGGTTGCTGACGTCGTCAAGACCGTCCATCGGTCGCTCTTCGACGACGTCGGCGACGCCTACCGAATTCCCTCCTCGGCGGCGGCGGTTGGACAAGTCTTGGTGAACTTTCAGTCCTCCCATCGACCCGACGATCTGTGGCACCTGATGACACCGGACGGCAACGGCGCCGCGGTGTGGCTTCAGCAGGCCAGTGGCGACAACGTCGATGTCAGCGCGGTCACCCACTTCGTCGATGACTATCTCTCGCAGCACCCGCTGCCTCGCGGGATCACTGCGAGTTGGGCGGGGCTGCCGTACATCAACGTCGTCTGGCAGCAGCAGATGGTCAGCGGCATGCTGCGCGCGCTGGCGGGTAGCTTCGTCGTCGTGTTGCTGATGATGATCGCGCTGTTCCGTTCGGTGCGCTTCGGCCTGCTGGCAATGGTGCCGCTGAGTCTGACCATCGCCGTGATCTACGGCGCGCTGGGTTGGCTCGGCAAGGACTACGACATGCCCGTCGCCGTGCTGTCGTCGTTGGCGCTCGGCCTGTCTGTCGATTTTGCGATCCACTTCATCGAACGAGCGCGGCAGGTCCACGGTCCGAACGCCACGTTCGAACAAACCGTCGCGCGGATGTTCGAGGAGCCCTCGCGAGCCATCGTCCGCAACCTGATCGTCATCGCCGTCGGTTTCTTGCCGTTGTTGGCCGCGCCTCTCGTCCCGTACGTGACCGTGGGAGTGC
>QJWJ01000113.1 GCA_003235365.1 Deltaproteobacteria bacterium | reverse complement strand
GGCATGAAAGAGGCGAACGCCCTCCTCACCTGATGTCGTGTCTTGCGTGAAGTTCATGTCTTGCACGACGACGCCGACATCTTCCGTGCGGATTTGTTCCAGCGCTCGCTCGGGACTGGATGCGAGCAGGCATTCCAGGCCGTGCACTTCGAACAGTAGCTGCAATGCCGTCCTGACGGCGGTTTGGTCGTCTACGACGAGCACTTGCATGGGGCGGATCCTAACACGTTGCTGGGCTCGTCACACTGCCGTCGTTTGGCTGCGGGTAGCGTGACGCGCTTGCCGCTGTTTCCCGGAGCTGCGCTGCTTCTCGTTGGACGGCGCGCCGGGCTTTGCCTATCGTTCGGCGATGCGCATCGGACCTGGCGGAAGCGGTTGGTTGGCGGTAGTCGGCGCCGCGGGGGTCGTGGGCGTGACGGGGGCTTTGGGGCTGGGCACCGCGGTACAAATTGCGGCGGTGGGCGTTTGGGGGGTGGTAGTTGGCGTCATCGTGCGGCTTGCCTCCGGGGTGAACGCCTCGAGTGCAAAGGACATCGACGGCGCATTGATGAAGGCGATCCTCGACGGGACCAGCGACGCTGTGTTGTGCTTTTCCGACAATGGCACGATCCGCTATTCGAATCGCCAAGCGCGGGAGTTGTTTTTTGAGGGCAAGTCCTTCGACGGGAGCAACTTTCTGCGCATGGCCCAGGCCGCACCCGAGGCCTTGCGCGAGGCGCTGGTCGGGGAGAACGACCGTCTGTTCACTGTCGAGCTGGATGGGTGGACGGAAAGTTATCATCTTTCCCGGGTAGAGTTCGAAATCGACGGCGCGCTGTACACCCTGCTCGTAGTCAAACGAATGACCCGGCAAGTGGGGCTCCGAGACAGCGACGTGCAGCAGCGGGTGGTGCGCATCCTCAGCCACGAGGTGAAGAACTCCCTGGCACCTATCGCCTCTCTCGTCAACACCGTCCGGCTCATGCTCGGTCGCCCGGAGCACGCGGCGCGACTGACGCAGGCATTGGACACGATCGAAGAGCGAGCCACTCACCTCAAGGTGTTCGTGGAGGGGTATGGTCAGCTGACGAAACTGCCAAAACCACAACGGCGCGAACGGGCGTGGAGCTCGGTGTTGGAGCATGCGGCGTCGCTGTACCCCCAGCTGCGGGTGCGCTCGACGGATGCGGCGGGGTGGTTTGACCCAGTGCAGATGGAGCAGGTGCTGGTCAATCTCGTCAAGAACTCGCTCGAGGCGGGCAGTGCGATCGAAGACGTGGAAGTCGAGGCGCGCGTTCTCGATGACGGTACCAGTGAGGTCGAAGTGACCGACCGTGGGCGAGGATTGACCCAAGACGCCCAGCGCGCGGCGCTGCTTCCGATGTACACGACCAAGGAGCATGGTGCCGGCATGGGTTTGGCACTCTGCAAGGAGATTGTCGATGCCCACGGTGGGACGCTCAGCATCGCCAATCGCCAGGGCGGTGGTGCTCGCGTCCGGTTGAGCTTGCCGGCGCGCAACGTCGACTTGGTCAGCACCCACTCGAGGCTCACGCTGACGCGAGGCTGACGCCGAAGACGAACTCGTTGGGTGTTCGCCCTCGGCAGTACAGAGCGTCGCTTGCGACTCACTACCCAGGTTCATGTGTCATTGGACCTCGACCTGCCGCTGGGTCCAGGTCACGCCGCCGCGATTGTCGTGAACGACGAACCACAGCGTCAACGTGTCGCCTCGAGATGAGGCAGGTGCGACGAATTTGGTCGCCGCGTCTTCGCCAACTCGGACCTCCGCTTCGAAAGTACCCGCGGTCGAGTAGTATTGGACCACCAAGGCTTCGTCGAACTGACGTCCAAACTCGTCGCTGCCGGATTCGAAGCTGCGTGACGGGATCCTGACGCCCACTTCGGTTTGGGTTTCACTTGGGCAGTCTTCGAACTCATTGCTCGTTTTGGTGCACGCTTGGACCGTGCGAGTTTCCCCCGCCGGCCACGGCGTACCAGCGAATTGCACCTCGTCGATGATGGGGTTGTCGTTGCGATCTTCTTCTCTGACCCAGATGCGTTTGAGTCCGACGATGCTGTCGTGCAAGTCGAGTTCGCGGCCAGTCACCGCGTCGAGACAGCGAAAGGGCAGAGTGCCTTCTCCTGGGTCGAGCAGCTCGATCTCTCCGGGACAGGCCATGCTCAGCACGCCGAACTGGGCCGCGGGTCTCAATACTTCGGGCAATTGCTCCAGCGCGTTCGCGGGGATGTCGATGAGCAACGAGTCTTGTCCTTCGCCGTAGGCCAACGGCGTCGGGGTCTCGTCCAAAGAGGCGAGAAAGTCGAGACATCCCTGTGCGGTACCGATCTCAGGGCTTGCGCAGGGCAGCCACGCCCAGCTGATTGGTCGATTGTCGGGATCGAAGCTCAACGCCTGCAGTCGCACGGTTTGCCCTGGTGCCGCGTACGGTTGATCGGCCTCGACTGCGAGTACTCTCAGGCTGTTTACCCGAGACCCCGGATCGAACGGCTCTTCACAGGCGCAGGTGGCGAGGAGGGCAAGCGCGCACAGCGTGGTGGGGCGGGTCAAGATGGTGTTCACAGTTCACCTCGGATGCCGATGATGGGCAGCAATGGAAGACCATTCGTTGCGGCGGTCTTCGAGTAGTCGTAGTTGTATCGAACGCCTTCGGGATTCTCGTGGTTGTAGGTGTTTTGCACGTCCAGGTAGGCAGTGAGTTGCCAGTCGTCGAAATTCCAGGTCTTGTCGACGCGTACGTCGAGTTGGTGGAAGGCTCCCGAGCGTTCCGAATTGTGTTCGGGAGAGGACAATGGGGAATAGGCGCCGGCGTCGTAATCGGCGACGCCACCGACGTATGGGGTGTACGGGTTGCCGGTGACGTAGCGGAAGCGCGCACCGAGACGTACGCCCCAGCCGATGTCGTAACTCGCCAGCGCGTTGAGAATGTGGGTTTGGTCGTAGTCGAAGCGGTACAGTGGCTGCCCCGGTGCGTCACGCCGCTCACTGCGCGACAGCGTGTAGGCGACCCAGCCGAAGAAGTCGCTGTCGGCTTGGTAGCGCAACATGAACTCGCCACCAAAGGCACGTCCGGAACCGACGTTGGCATAGGCGGTGCCCGACGGTCGGCTCGCGTCGGGTGCGGTGACAATCAAGTCGTCGAAGGTCTTGTAGAAGCCTTCAGCGGACAGCTCGACGGAGGGTGCCAGTTCTTGCTCGATGCCGGCGCTGTAGTGGATCGCTTTGGGACTGCGGACGCCGTCATTACCCCACGGCTCGACACTCTGGTATGCCACGGGAGGCTGATGGAACACGCCCACGCCTCCTTTCAAGGTCGTGCGTGGAAAGTCCGAGGTCAGGTCGTAGCGAGCGCTCAAGCGCGGGTCGTAGGTGAAACGCTCGGTGTCTTGCGCGTAGTCGACGCGAACGCCTGGCGTGAGTTCGAGCCGCTCGATCGGATGCAGTTTGAGCATCGCATAGGCCGCGGGACGCGCCAGCTGAGCCTTCGAATCCAATTCGTTCACTTGGCGGCCGAAGAGCGGGCTCGGGTTGGCGCCGTCCAAGTCGAGCGCGGGGAAACGCCAATGAGCGTCGTGTCTAGCCCACTCGGTGTCGAGGCCGGCCACGGCGGTGACGTAGTCGTTCACTTCGAGGCTCAGATCCGATCGTCCCATCGCGATGAGCGACGTCGTGCGCGCGTTGATCGGACCGAACGCGAAGCGCTCGTAGTCCTGGCCGATGGAGATCGTGTTGGCCCAGTGCAGTTTCGACGTCAGGTGACTGTCCAGGCGTGCTTGTACTCGCCAAAAGCGGGTGCCGAGCTCGCCAGCGCCGCCGTCGGCTGGATCGCTAGCGCTGGGGCTCTCGTTGAGGATTCGCATGCTGTCCGACGATGCGTAACCCAATACGCGCAGGCGCGTGTCTGGCGAGACGTCGTGCTCCACCATTGCCTGCATGTCGTAGTAGACGGGTGCGGCGGTCAGTTGGAAGTTGGAGTCGGAGACGACGGGGCCAAGCCATGCGTCGAGCCACGAACGTCGCGCGCCAATCATGATACGGGTCGAATCGGAAATGGGTGCTTGGACGAGAGCACGCGCATCGACGAGGTCGACCTGTGCCATCGCTGACAAGCGGTCGGCGCGTGGAGACTTGATTCCGATGTCGACAACCCCTCCCATGGCGCGGCCCACTTGCGGTCCGAAGTTTCCGGGGTAGAAGTCGATGCGCTCGAGGACCTCGCTCGGCAACACCGAAGATAACCCGCCGAAGTGATACGCGACGGGCACGGTGATGCCTTCGACGAGAACTTGGGTATCGCGCGGTGCTGATCCGCGCACGAGCAGCATGCCAGTCAGCCCGGGCGGGCGCGCTACCCCCGGCATCGTGCCGATTGCCCGCAAGGCGTCGCCATTGGTGCCTGGAAGCTTGGTGAGCTCTTCGGTCGTGAGCACGCGTTTGGTGGGCTCCTGCCGGGGTTGTTCGCCCTGTACGTCGATGTCGATGACGTCGTCGCCGTCGTCGCCGGTTGCTTCGCTCGCCGGATCGGCCGGAGCACTCGTTGGTTCGGTCGCGTCTGGGTTGGGTTCGGAAAGGGGAGGCGACGGAACTCGCCGTGCTTCGGCGGGATCGGCTTCGGGCGGTGGCGTGGCGGCCTCGTCCGCTGCGCGCTCGGCGTCCAAGGCGAAGTCGAAGCGAAACGGGATCCGAGCCGGTACCGGTGCACCGTCGCGGAGCGCCGGCTCGAAGCGCAGGGCACGGGCGGCGTCCAGAGCGGCTGCATCGAAGTGCGTCCCTGCTGATTCGGTGACTTCGGCGTCGGTTACCTGACCCGATTCATCGATGACCAGAAGCAGGATGACGCTCGCCGCGCGGCCTTGCTCGCGTTCGGCGTCTGGGTAGCTGGGCGTTGCGGACTCGACGAGTACCGGAGCACGCAGGTTCGGGGACGGCGGCTCGTCATCCGTTTGGGCAGCCGCCAAGCGCGGTAGCAGCGTGGCGAGCAGCATGGTGGTGCGGAGGATGGGTTTCATGTCGACCCCATGAGCAAGCTGCGGGCCAACGGCAGAACCACCAGATTTCGCCTCCCTTCGAGGATTCCTGATGGGCGAGCGTCCGATAGCGGACAGCTGTCCGCGTCCGCGAGGTCGATGCGCAACGACACCGGACGCCCGTCACGAGAGCATTGCTGTCTGTCACTGGATCAATTCGCGCCGTCGTCGCTGTTTGCGTTCCAACCTCGCGTTTGGGGCGCGCGGGCAGGTGTTGGTACGGCTCGTGCTTGGTGAGGCTCGTCATTCAACACCGTGCGAGTTCAGCTCGCGCCATATGAGGAACCCATGAACATCGTCGAACAATCAAAGAACGTCATGCTCCAGTTTGGAGCTTCCCCTGTCATGTACTTCATGATTGGTCTCAGCGTCGTCAGCGTAGCCATCATGGTCGAGCGTGCTTGGTTCTTCTGGGCCAATACTGGCGAACTGAAGCGGCTCGTCACCGAGTTGGGCCGCCACCTGGGCAAGAACGACGTCGCCGGTGCTCGCCGTCTGGTCGAAAGCGACTCGAGCGTCGAGGCGAGCGTCGTCCTGGCGGGTCTTCAGCAAGTGGACCGCGGTGCGGACGCGGCCGACGAGGCAATGGCAGCGGCCACCGTGATGGGGCGGCTTCGCTTGGAGCAACGCTTGTCCTTCTTGGGGACGCTGGGAAACAACGCGCCGTTCGTCGGCCTGTTGGGTACCGTGATAGGAATCGTGCAGGCCTTCGATCAATTGGAGCGCAGTGGCGCCAGTGCGGGCGGAGGGAGTGAAGTGATGGGAGCGATCGCCGAAGCGTTGGTCGCCACGGCAATCGGTTTGTGCGTCGCCATTCCCGCCGTGGCCGCGTTCAATGCTTTCCAGCGAAGGATCAAGCAGGCGTTGTCGAACTGCGAGGCGCTCAGCCACGTGTTGCTCGCCTACCTCAAAGGTGCTCGTTGCCAACCTGAGCAAGACGAACCGGACGTGGAATGCGAATGCTCTCCGTCTCAGCGATTTGCAGTCGATCAGATTGGAGTTTGACCCATGGCTCACGTCAATTCATCAGATGATGCGATTACCGGTATCAACGTCACTCCGCTCGTGGACATCGTGCTGGTGCTGCTTGTAGTGTTCATGGTTACCGCCAAGTTGATCGCCGGTAACAACATCCCTCTCGACTTGCCCAAGGCGGCGACAGCCGGTGCGACGCAGACCATGCTTTCGGTGTCGCTCGAAGCCGATGGCGCCGTGAGTGTCGATGGGCAGTCGATCACCGGTGACCGCGAACTCGAGGCGAGAGCTCAAGCGGCACTTCGAGCCAATCCGGAACTGCGTACCTTGGTCGCGGCTTCGGCCGGAGCGAGTCATGGCCAGGTGATGCACGTCGTCGACACCTTGCGCAAAGCGGGTGTCGTGCGCATCGCATTTGCCGCTGACATCCCTCCGAGTCGCGACTGAACAACGTGTGAACTGAGATGAAAGGTAGCCCTCGAATGAACACTTGCAATGCAGCAGAGGCTGGCTGGCTCGTTGGTCACTTTCCTTCGGGTTCTGGTCGCACATCCCGAGTGCTGGCTTGGGTGGTGGCCATCGGTGCGCATGTCGCTGCACTGTTGGCAGTCGTCGATGCTCGATCACCCGTTGCGGCTCCGCCTCCGCTCGAACTCGAGGTCGTGCCGCCCCCCGCTCCACCGCCCACGCCGGATGAACCCGAGCCGTCCAAGCCGCCGGTACCCGAACCCGAGCCGCCCCCTCCGTCGAAAGCTGCGGCGAATCCGCCGGCGACTCCCAGGTCTGCGCCGCGGGCTGCGGCCGCTCCGCGGGTGGTCACGAGTAGCCCAGACAGCCCGGCCGCGCAGGAGCCCACCGAGCCGGTCGACTTCGCCAGTGACCCCAATGGCGGCGTGTTCAGCTCGGGGGTGGTGGCCGTCGGAGGCAAGGGGCGACACGGTGTGGCTGGCGCTGTCGTCAACGGTCGCCAAGCCCCAGTTCGGGCAGCGGTTTCAACGCCACCAGCGCCGGACAAGCTGGTGCCCTTGTCCAGTCTGCGCCGTCGGCCCAGTTTGCGTTCGAACGATCCGTGCCGAGGCTACTTTCCGAAGACCGCGTTCGACAACAAGGCAACAGTTCAACTGGCGCTGGTGATCGGCAAGCGCGGCGACGTGCGCCGAGCCTCGTTGGTCAAGGAGTCACCTGCCGGTCAGGGGTTTGGGGCCGCAGCGCTTCGCTGCATGAAAGCTCAGCGCTTGGACCCTGGGCTCGATGCGACCGGCTCCACTGTGTCGACATCGATGCGAGTGAACGTCACGTTCCGTCGTTGAGCCTACAGCCCCGATTCGCTTGCCAACGTGCACCGTCGCGCAATCCAGCCGATCGCCAGTTCTGGGCAGGGCGCTGAAGCAGGAGCTTTGGACGGCCTGCCCAGCTCACGCGACAATCAACCTGACTGCCTGCCCAATTCAGAGCGTTACCTTGACACCCAAGCCCAGCTCGGCGCCGTCCGGCGCGCCGCCGATTTCCCACAGGGGTGCGCTGTTCTTTGGTTCGGCGTCGGGCGTTTCGCGCGCGGGTTCCCAGTATTGCTCGACGCGCGGCTCGTCCAGTTCGAACAGCACCCAGGCCGTCGTCACGAGCAGCGCCGAGGCGCCGATGCTGCTGAACGCGGCCGTCCGGTAAGCGTCGCGTTCGGAGACATGCTCCTTGTAGACCGTGAGTTCTTTGGCTGACACGTTGCCCTCGCGCCGCTTGGTAAGAAACTCTCGAGCGTCTGATTCGGAATTCCACGCCAACACGCCCAGTACCCCACCGGCGACAAAGCCAGCACCCCCAGCGACGAATAGCGCTCGTGACACCGCGCGCTGTTTGGTGGCTCGCAACGCGACGCGCACGCTCGTCGACCTGCCGCGGCGCAGAGAGACGTCGACGGCGTGCGGGGCGTAGCCGTTGGCCGAGACGATCAAGCGATGGCGACCTGCTTTCCGATTCAAGCTCAGGCGGTTCTGGTTTCTGCCGACGAGTGTCCCGTCCAGGTAGAAGTCCGCATCCTGGTCGCTCTGGACGAGCAGCGTGCTGGGCTGTTCCACCAGGGCGAGTTCTACGGGGACCAGCGCTCCCTCGACGGCAATGACCGAGCGCTCGACGGAGTGGTAACCGTCCGCCTCCAAGGAGATGACGTGCTCGCCGGGTGTTACTTCGGCAATCAGCGGTGAGGGCACGCTCGGTCCCCCATCGACGGCGATGCGAGCCGGTGTGTTCGTGCTGACCAAGATACGCGTCGCCCGGGCTTCTTCCGGCGTTCGTTTCTGTTCCGTCGCGTCAGCCTGTAGCAGCATGATGGGTTCGAGTTGCGAGATGGCTTCGACCGCGTCACCGCGTCGGCTCCCTTGGGGATCTTGGTCGAGGTAGCGTCGGAACAGCTCAATCGCCCGGGCCAGATGACGTGTGTCGTGATCGACGAAGTACTGGCGGCGTTCCGCTTGGGCGAGAGAAAAGGCGATGGCGGGAAACGGGGTCAGCGCGTAGGACGCTTCGAACGCCTGGATCGCTGCGAGGTATTCTCCCGCTGCGTAGGCCGCGGCCCCGGCGTGAAACGACCGCTTTGCGTGCTCCAGATCCTTGGGAGAGACGTCCTTGGCGGGGGGCGGGCTCGCGACGGTTGCAGGGCGCGGGGTCGTGTTTGAGGCACTGGCGGATTGCCTGCCGGCGCCGGCTTGTGTTGGCGCAGCTGGTGGCGAGGAGGCTGTCGGTGGTGATGGTGAGGAGTCTGCAACGGTAGTGTCGGAAGCAGCGTCCTCGCGTGCATGCACCGGTGCGGCGGCCGTGAAGGCAGCCCAAAGCCACGCCCTTCTCAACCAGTGGCGGTTCATGGTTCTCCCTTGAGCCGAGAACGCAAGATGATGAGCTCGCCGGAAGCGGCGACCGCCAAGTCCAGCACGCCATCGCCGTCGACGTCTGCGGATGTGATGCCCGTCGTGTTCCCTTGTTTCAAGAGGCGCTGCGGCAACGAGAACTTGCGCGAGCCCAGTTCGCCGACGAAATGTGCGCCGTCGTCGGTGACGTACGCGAAGCCGGACCGGCGCGTCGCCGTGCGCGGCAATGCCGTGAAGGCGAGCGGCGACTGGTCGTTTGGGGTTACTCGAGTCCTTGCGGACTCGGCAAACCCGCCCTTCCCGTCGTTCCAAAAGCAGAACATGCTGTGGATGTCTTCTCCATCGGCGCCAAGCAGCGCGATGTCGAGCGCGCCATCGTCATCGATGTCAGCGATGCTCACCTGCGGTCGTCGGCAGGGCTCGTCGATGATGACGCTATCGCGCAGAACTAGCGGCGTATCGTCGCTGCCTCCACTCACGACCAGGACGGCGCACCCATCCCCGCGCGATGCGGCAGAGGCGAACACGACCTCATCGAGCCCGTCGCCGTCGAGGTCCGCGCTGGCCGTTGCGAGGTGGAGTGAAAAGCCGATCGCGGTCGTGCTAGGAGAGAGGCGCGGATCGACGACCTCTGGAAGCGTCATGTCGACCCGTTGGGGTAGCGCTGCTCGAGAGAAATCACGGAGCAGCCACGGAGTCAGCGGCGCATCTGGAGTTTCGATTGCTGAAAGCGCCACGACGTCTTGGTGATCCGGGTCGAAGAGCTTTCCGGCGGTGAGCCCGAGCACCAGGTAGGTTCGAACCCCGCCGTCTTCGGCGAACGTCGTCAATTGCAGTGGCGCGAAGGGCTGACGATCGCTGTCGGCGTCGAGGAGCGTCAGCGATCCGGAGCTTTGGCCCGTGGCGTCAGTCTCGGACGCAACCGCGATGCCTGCGGAGCCCGACTCGGCAAAAGCCGCCAGCTGCCCCACGTCGTTCACTCGCGCCACTTCGGAACCCGCCGTGGGCACCCTGCTCACCTCGCCGTAGGCAACGAGCAGCCGATCCTGATCGTCGTCATTCACGCCTGCCTCGATCCAGGCCAAGTCGACGATCGAGTCGCCATCGAAGTCGCCGACCGTCAGTTGTTGCACTGGGCCGTCGGTGACGAGCTCCGACTCGGTGAGGTGCTTCGTGCCAAAGCCGTTGAAGAACTTGATTCCGAGTGATCCGTCGGAGGCGGCGACGATGTCCAACTCGCCGTTTTGGTTGAAGTCGGCTATCGCGGCAGTCGTCCAGGGGGCGCCGTAGTTCCCGAACTGCGAGCTGTACGTGGGCAGCGCCTGCCCCGGTACCACGTCGGAGATGAGCAACTGATCGCTGAGCACGAAGTCGACAGCGCCGTCTCCCGTGACATCGGCGGCGGCCAGGGGCATCGGGATGGGATCGTACGCTTCGCCGTCGGGACCCACCCAGTGCAACAAGTACGGCTCGGCGACCGTCAGTGACCCACCATCGCCGTACGCGGCATACATCGTTTCGGAAGCGCTGAACGCGACGTCCAAGTGCCCGTCGAGGTTCAGGTCGACGACCAGAGGTGCTGTGTCGATTGTGGCAGCCGGCTCGAGTTCGACGCTGTGCAGTTCCAGTTCGTCCCGCCACGAGACATATCCCGAGTCGGGGTCCACGCGACACGGGTCGGCGATCCACAATTGCCGTCCGTCGGGCTCCGCAAACGCAACTTCAGCGCACGGGGAGTTGCTTTCGTCTTCGAACAGATTGCCAATTGACGCGCTGCCCAGCAACGGTTCTTCGCCGTCGCTATGCGCAACTCGCCTCAAGCCGTTGGGTTCGGGCACCAGCCATTCCGTGCGTCCGTCTCGAGAGGTCAACACCAAGAACCCCGTGAGGCCTCGAATGGACTCGGGGTACACGGGCAGAACTCGCGGCCTCGGCAATTGGAACGAGCTGAAGGTTTCTGGCACCAGTTGCCGGTCCTCCCGACCCAGCAGCGCTCCGAGACGAGCGTCGCTGAACAACAAGTCGCTGCGCCGATCGTTGGACACGTCGGCGACGGTCGGCGCCAGCACGAGCTTGCCGAATTCACTGGTGCTCTCTACCTGCGCGCGCTCGTCGAAATACACGATCCGAGTGTGGGCTCGACCGACGAGGTCGGGCAGATCGCGAGCGACGACGTCCACCCTGCCGTCGCCGTCGAAGTCACCGGATAACAACGACCACGCCGCCAAGCGCGGGGTCCGACGTGGCGGATCGAAGTCTCCTGTGGGCGCTCGACAGATACCTTCGGGGTCGCAGCCCCAGCCGTCAGGGCACTCGGCGCGTGTCCCATCGCGCAGATCACGGCAGTCGAGCATGCATTCACCCACCGCACCCGGCTCGCGACAGCGCGAATCGTCGTTGGGAGCGAACGTGTCGCAGTCCTCGCCGTCTTCGATGACCCCGTTGCCGCAGATTCCTGCTTCGATGCTCGGCAATCGTGCACAGGCGACGAAAACCGTCAGCACGAGCGAGCTCGCGGCAACTCGCCTCATTTGAATGGATTCTCCAGGTCGCTCGACACCGAGTCGCTGGCAGCGGACCCGCTCGACTTGGCTTTGGGTACGAGTTCTTCCCTCTTGTGAGCAATTCGGTCGAGCGCGGCGTGCACCGAACTCGGGCGGTCCGGTACGACATCGACCGAACGTCCCGCGTAACCAGTCGCTTCGATGCGGATGGATACGGGCTCGGTGCCGAAAGGGATTTCGATCGGGCCTGGAGCGCGCCCGAGTTCCTCTTGCCCAACCGACAGGCGCGCGCCCGCAGGGGCGTCGAGGATCTCGATTTGGACGCGCTGGGGCTTCGGCGCTTGCGGACTGATGGCTGGCGAGCTGTCGCTTGGTGCGTGCGAACTCGCGGACGAATTCACTGAACGCGCGGTTTCCACCGAGACCGCCCCGGCCGGGGGTGAGAGTGCGCCAATCGTCGCGACGGACGCGACCGGGCCTCGCTGCTCATCCGGTGGTGCTGGCCTCTGGCTGAGGCTGGACAGCGCGAGTGCCACCAAAGCCGTCGCGATCAGGAGGCCACCCGCCCACCACGCCAGTGAGCGACGACGCCGCGGCCGGGAAGTCGAGTGTTGCGGCTCGGTCGGCTGCACCATGAACGGATCGATGGGCTTGGGAGTCGTGGGGGGCGGCGGCAGGTGAGGGTAACCCGCCGGCACCGTGACGCCAGCTGCCTCGGCTGCCTCGACGAGGCACTCGATCGCCGCGACGGCGCTCCTCGGGCGGTTGGCGGCGTCCTTCGCGAGCATCTTCAGCAGCGGCTCGTCCAGAGCGCTCGGAAGGCCGGGATGTACTTGCGAAGGGCGTTGGGGCTCCTGGGTCAAGTGTGCGACCAACACCGCGACCGAACTCGTCGCCGTGAACGGGAGCCGCCCCGTGAGCAGCTCGTGGGCGAGTACACCGAGCGAGTAGATGTCGGAGCGAGGGTCGACGGTTTCGCCGCGAGCTTGTTCCGGAGACATGTACAGGGGGGTGCCGAGCGGCGTGCCACTTTCGGTCAGGACAGACGGGTTCTCGAGCAGCTTTGCCATCCCGAAGTCGAGCAGCTTGGGAACGGTAGTCCCGCCGCTCTCCCAGCACAGGAAGATGTTCTGGGGTTTCAGATCCCGGTGAACGACTCCGGCCTCGTGTGCGGTTTCCAGGGCTTCGGCGATCGGTCTGAGCAGGCTCAGAGCGTCGGCAACGTCACAACGTTCCTCGCGCTTCAACCAACGATCGAGTGGCTCCCCCTCCAGGAGATCCATCACGTAGAAGTGACGTCCGTCGGCGAGTTGACCGAATGAGAAGATGTCGACGATGTGGCGATTGCTGATTTGGTTGACCACTCGTGCTTCGGCGATGAAGCGCTGAACCGCGTCGGAGTCCACGCCTGCAGCTCTGTGTAGGACCTTGACTGCCGCGGAGCGCTTGAGCACCGGGTGTTGCGCGGCGTAGACGGCGCCGAATCCACCCTCTCCCAAAAGCGCACCGATCCGATATTCCCCTGCCATCGATCCGGCGATCTGTGGGGTGGAAGTCGTCGCCTGAGCCATGGCAGGGCGCGAGCGTAGCACGCTCAGCCAGCTTTCCTTTCGCTCAAAATCGGGTGGGGTGTCCGAGGTTGGCGGACGGTTGTCCGCCAACCCGTCCGGTTTCGAGTCGCTCTGAGCGCGGGGCTCGCGCTGCACGGCGACGGGGCCGGGTTTTTCTGTGGCACGTCGGTTGCTCTGAAGCGGTGTCGCCGCTCGTCGAGCGTCACCCCGAGGGCGGCAACTACCGAGGACAAAACCATGGACAATCTTGATATCGCCATCGTCTTTCCGGCGTCGCCGGAGCGTTCGAACGCCGCGGCCGCGCCTCGCGGACGGACCCCGGCATGCGGCGTCGTCGTCATCGTGCTCGCATGGGTGCTCAGCATCGGGCTCATTGGCTTGTACTGCGTTGCACCGTTGGTCACGCTGCCGCTGCTTCCCTGCGTCGTGCTGGGCCCCGCATCACTGCTTCGGGCAGCGTACGACTACGCCAAGAACCTTCGCGATTCGCAGGCGGTTCTCGCCCGGACGCGGGCGGTCAGTAGACGCGTCTGCACGAAGTGACCGAGCGACGTTCACATTCGCAGTAAGACTCGCAGCGTGGTAGCGACACCCGTCAACGCGCACAGCCCGATCGCGACCGCAAGAACATAGCGTTCGACGGCCCAAACCGCCGCTTCCGAAACGAACGCTCCGTTCCGCAATTGATGAGCAGGCCGCGGTATTGCGACGTCACGCGTTGGCGCCGCGCCTTCAGCCTTCCCTGAAGTGTGAAGCTCTCGCACCGCCCGCTGCAGGACCAATTCGTCGAGCGAATTCGGCGGGGCGATGTCGGGCAGCCCTGGGGACAGGTCGTCGTGCTCGTTCATCGCCCCTCGCGTTCCGCCCTTGCCGGCGTTGATCGGGTCGTGGCGCAGTCGTCGAGTCGTTCACGAAGGCGCCTGCGAGCCCGCGCCAGGCGTTGCCTGAGTGTGGCATCGGAGACGCCCAGGGCGGCAGCTGCCTCGTGAGCTTCGAGCTCGGCGGCGATTGTCAGCAGTAGCTCTCTGTCAGCATCCGAGAGCTGTTGCAGCGCCCGATCCAGTTCCATCCGGCTCCAATCGCCGTGGACCTCGGGGCTCGGGGTGTGGAGTCCCAGGGTCAACAACCGACTGAGATCGACGACCTGGGCGCGGCGGTAGCTGACGAACTCGCGTCGCGCCACCGTGCACAACCAGGCGCGAAGCTCGGAATCGTCGCGCAGCTGCCGCGCATGTCGGGCCAGCTTGAGCCACACGTTTTGGAACAGATCTGCGGTCGCGTGCGGATCGCCACAGAGTCGGAGTAGGTACCCGTAGACGAAGCCCTTTTCCGCCTCGTACACGGCGCGAAACGCCGCCTCGGCGCCAGCGGTGTCTTCTGATTTCAGCGCGAGCAATAGCCTTCGATTGCGCGCAGAACGTTCAACGTCTTTCACCGTCGGGTGTGACACCGCTCGGGACGATTCCTTGAGTCGGTCGAGTCGCGCGGCACCGCCGAGGAAATCGGCGGTTCGCCTGTCACGCCGTGGACGTGTCTCGCGTTGACGAACTGATCCCGCAACGGATCGAGTGGTGATGCGCAAACAAGCGGCAAGCGAAGGAGAGCAGGACGATGGAACATGGATTTCAACCCGATTCGGCTTGGGTACACATGCAGGAAGCTGGCTGGGCGATATACATCGTCGTCGCGTTCGGGGTGGTCGGGGTCAGTGCGGCCGTTCGTTTTGCGTGGAGGGGTGAACATCAACTCTTGGAGTTCATTCGTTGGATTCTCCTGGCCGTGTTTGCGTCTGGGTGTTTCGGCTTTGTCGTCGGGATGCTCAACGTGTTCCGCTACGTCGTCTACGTGTCGGAGTCCGCCAGTCGCTTCGTGGATCTGTTGACTGGAACTCGTGAATCGCTGAACAACATCGCGGGGTGTCTGATCTTCGTCGTCTTGATGACCGTGCTCACGGCGGTCGGGCATCGCCGCTTCCCCGAGCCGAACCCGAGCTCGGTGCCTCGCTGAGCGGTGTGAGTATGGCGGGCGTGGTCCGTCGAGTTGACGGCGCGGGACCCGTGCCGACCTGATACGGTATCGCTTGGCTCTGGCAATGCCTTTCCGTTTGGCTCAGCGTCGCGCCAGCGTGCTGCATCGTTTTGCGTCTCGGGCGCTGCGATGAAAATCTTTACCCTACCCAGGGCGTGGCGGGCGCGTACGCTCACCGGGAGATGAACGTTCACCTGCTGATCGATGCGATTGTTCGCCAGACCACGGTGCTGGTTGCCCAACTGGCGACTGCGGGAGGGGCGCGAGCGGCGCTCGGTCACACGGCAAATCAGGTGTTCTTGGAGCTAGCCAGTGAGCTCAAGCGCCAAGGCCTGAACAACAAACTGATTGCTGATCTGTTTGGCTTGTCGCTGCGGACGTACCACAACAAGGTTCGCCGTCTGTCCGAGAGCGCGACGGATCGCGGTCGCCCACTGTGGAACGCAGTGTTGGATTTCATCCAGGAACAGGGCGCGGTGACGCGGAGTGAAGTCCTGATGCGCTTCTGTCGTGACGAGGCCGCGACCGTCAAGAGCGTGCTGAACGATCTCGTCGAGGCCGGGTTGGTGTTCTCCAAGGGCAGGGCGGACAGCATCGCGTATCGCGCGGCCAGCGCCTCGGAAGTGACGTTGGGTCCGGGTACGGACCGCGCAGATAGCTGTGAGCATTTGGTCTGGATCCTGATCGCTCGCCATTCGCCACTGCCGCGCTCACGCTTGCTCGAGTTGTCGCAGCTCGACGCACGCGAGATCGACGTAGCTCTGCAGCGTTTGCTGGCTGACGGCCGAGTGGCTCAGAAGTTCGAGGTCGAGCCAGTGTACGAGTCGGATGAATGCGTGCTGCCGATTGGCGATTCGGCGGGTTGGGAGGCCAGCGTCTTCGACCACTACCAGGCCGTCGTCACGGCGATCGGCGCCAAATTGTCCCAGGGTGCCACTCGCTCCGTGCACGGCGAGCACGTCGGGGGCAGCACCTACAGCGTCGAGGTTTGGGCGAGCCACCCCATGCACGACGAGGTGCTGGGGTTGCTGCAACACCTTCGGGACGCGGCACGTGCGGTGCGCGAACGCGTCGACGAGATGAATCGGACCCTCGAACGTCCTGCTTCAGGCGTCATACGAGTCGTAACCTACGTCGGTCAAAACGTGACTGACAACACCGAAAACCCCCAGAGTGATCCATGAGCCTTCGAACATTCTTCCGTATTCCCTTACTGTGTTGTCTTCTGTTTGGTTGTCAGAGCTCCAATTCGGTGGAGTCCGTGACAGGCACGGAAACGAACTGGCTCAAGTCTTGCCAATCGGACGGCGAGTGCGGCGAGTTCTCCTGCCAGTGTGGCGTGTGTACGATCACCTGTAGCAACGACTCCGACTGCGACATGAACGACTCGTTCTGCGGCTTACCCGGGGGCGATGAGCTGAGCGCGCAATGCAGCGCTCCCCCGAGTTCCGGCGCGGGGCTGTGCTTGAGCGACGAGTCTCGAGGGTCGAATGCGACACCATCGGACACCGTCGAGCCGACTCCGCAGGGGGCGTCGTCTGGCGACGCGTCTACCCAGGGGGGGACGCCGACGAGCACGAAACCGTCGCTGTCGGATGATGCCGCGACGCCGAACGAGAAAGACCCGACTCCGGATGCGGCCACCTCGACGGGGCCGACCGTGGGAGATGCTGGGGCAGGCACCGAGCCTCAAAGCGTCGATTCGGGGAGCGAAACGACGGACGCCGGTGTTGCCGACTCGTGCAGCGACGTCACTGCCGAAGCTCCAGGTGGTTGCTGCTATCGCGATTCCGACTGCGGATCCACGGAGCATTGCTACGATGCGGAGTGTTCTGGCGACGTCCTCGTGGTTGGGCGCTGTGTCAGCCCGCCGTCTGACGGTCAGTGCTTTGGCGACGAAGACTGCGCAGCCGACGAGTATTGCATGGGTGGCTCACTGGCAGCATGCGGGACACTCGGTCCCGACTCGTTCGGCACGTGCGAAGCCGACTGTGAATTCGACAGCTGCCATCCGGAACGTTGTGATGAACCCGGCGAGCCGTGCTGTGACCCGGCGCCTCGAGATACCGTCAACTACTGCAACGCCGGGTTGGTCTGCGGCGCGACCGGCTGCGAGCGCGCCGAGACGACCACCCCCGAGGAGCAGGCGCGTCTGGCTTGTGAACAAACTGGCGGAACTTGGGACTACCAGAGTTGTGGTGATTACCAGTGCGGCGCTCCACCCAATTGCGCCGCCATTCAACCGGGATGCAACTGTGGGCTGTTTGCCAACTTCGGCATGCTTGGGTGTGAGGATGACGCGAGCTGCGATACCGCAACACAATCGTTCTCGTGCGGGGAAGAAATGTGCGCGTCGGTTGCCGGTGCCTACTGTGAAGCGCTCACAGGCGGGCCAGGCATCACCACGTACACCTGTCGGGACATCCCCACGGCATGCCAGGGCGATGCGTTCGGCTGCGAGTGTCTACTGAACCAGAATCTCGGCGGCTACGAGTGCCGGGTGGGCACGGCGGGGTCACTGATCTTGGTGCCACCCCCTGCTCCCTGAGGCCCGATCTCGGGACGCAGCGGCATCGCGTCGACCCGAGGCGTCAGTGGCTTTCGCCCCCGCGCAAGCCACAGCGCGCCGCCGTAGCGGGCGTCTTTCGGGAGTTCGACGCGTTCGTACTGCTCGCTGCACCGCTGCAACGGCTCCCACACGGGTCGGCGGACGTCAGCACGAGCGATCCAGTTGACGAGATGCCCTTGAAGACCAGGGCGCGCATTGTGAACGTCGACTACCACGGCAATTGCGCCGGGGCGTAGCAACCCCCACAACCGCTCGAACACGGACGGGTATTCAGTCATCGCGGTCAGACCGAGAAACACGTGCAGTCGATCGAATGTCCCGATGTCTGAGAGATTGCCCGCGTCCTCGACCAGAAACTGCACTCGATTTGCGTAACCATTTCGTTCCGCGCGCTGTTTGGCTCGGGTCAGCATGCCCGTGCTGGCGTCGATGGCGACGAGTTCGGCATTGGATGGCAGGCGAGGAACCAGAACGTCCAAGCTTTGACCGGTGCCGGCGGGCACGTCGAGCACTCGCGTTGCCGTCTCGAGTTGCAGGTGTTCGGCGGCGGAGAGACGCGCGCTTCGATACAGTTGCTCCAGGCTCGTGTCGTAGATGCTCGAAAACCAGTCGTACCAGGCCATGGCGGGTAGCGTACCCGACGCTGACCGGCGGTTGTGGGGAGCGACAACAAGGCGCAGGCTGCGTCGAGCGGGAGTGCAAGAGATCGTACTGACCTGGCGCCGCGATCCGTCGATTTCACACGAGGCCATGTTCACGAGCAGCCAACGCAGCCTGCAGACGGTCCGTGACTCCGAGTTTCGCAAAGACCGACGAGACGTGATTCTTCACCGTGCCTTCGGCCAGGTCCAGGTGACGCGCAATGTCCTTGTTCGTCGCGCCTCGACTGATCAGGCCCAGGACGTCCAGTTCACGTGCGGTCAGCCCAAAGCGACCCGCCGATGAGCTGGCGCTCTGGGGCGGTGACGCACCTGAGAGGCGATGAACCAGGCGCGTCACCACACTCGCGCTCAGGAACGACTCCCCTTCGGCGGCCTTCCTGATGGCGACTTGCAGGTCGTGCGCGCCGGTATCCTTGAGCAGGTAGCCAACTGCGCCGGCTCGGATCGCGTCGAGGATCGAATCGTCGTCGTCGAACGTCGTCAGTACGACGATCCGCGTCGAGGGCAGCTCCGCTCGCAATTGCCGAGTCGCGGCCACGCCGTCCAACGTTGGCATGCGCAAGTCCATGAGCACGACGTCGGGATGCGTCGCGTGGGCGCGTCGCACGGCGTCGGCGCCGTTTTCCGCTTCCGCCACCACTTCGATTCCGTCAAGCGCAGAAAGGAGCGCCACCAGACCGTCGCGGAACGCCGGTTGATCATCGGCCACCAGAAGCCTGATCGAGTTCACACGGGCACCTCGACGGTGACGCGGAATCCGCCGAGTGCACTTGCTCCTGTGTCGACCACGCCGTTCAGGCGCTGCACGCGCTCGCGCATCCCAACCAGACCGAATTGCGGCCGTTTGGAGCTTGGTGCGCACGTTTGCGTCGGCTTGGCTTGCGCGCGCGTGCCCGTCTGTGCGACGTCGCCCGGGCCGCGTCCGTCGTCTTGGACTTCGAGCACGACTCGATCTTCTCGGAACTCGAGCCGCACCAACACCCGGTCCGCATGGGCGTGGCGCTGAACGTTGCTCAGCGTCTCTTGGAGCACGCGGCGCAACTCGTGCTCCACTTCCGCGGACAAGGGTTTCGGGGTTCCGACGGCAATGAACTCGGGGGCGAGGCGATGGGTCGCGATCGACGCCGTCAGGTCTTGAAGCATCTGCACGAAGGGTCGGGGAGTGCCGGTGGCGCTGCGCAAGAGCGTTACTGATTGACGCACGTCGAGCAGACCCTGCCGAGACGAGTTTTGCGCCTTGTCGATGGCCTCGAGCGCCGCCGCGGTCGACTTGGGAAGCACTGCCTTGGCGGCTTCCAACTGCACGTGAATCGCGGTGAGGTAGTGGCCGAGCCCATCGTGGACCTCTCTGGCAACGCGGTTGCGCTCGCGGGATGCTGCAAGTTCCTCGATCTGCTCGGCGTGTCGCTCGAGCTGTTCGTTGGTTTGGGCGAGTTGCTCGGTCAGCACATCCGAGCGTGCTCTCCAGAATACCTCCCGGCGGTACACCAGTGAAAAGATGATCACGAACGCGATCGCTCCAGCCATGCTCAGCAGCGTGGCGATCAGTCGCTGTGGGTCGAGCATGGGCTCGAGTGACAACGTCACGATGCCGAGCAGAGCGACGCCTCCCAACGTCGCGTGCCAAACGCGGCCGAATAGTACCGCTTGGCTGAGCAACGGCATCGCGGCGATGGTGGCATTGGCCTGGCTGGTCACGACCAACCCCACGCACAAGCTGCTCATCGCGGCGAAGTAGGTGATGAAGTACCGACGCTGCGCCTGCCGCTCGACCCAGGTGATCCACCACGTTCCGAGGCCGAGGTACGTCGCGCCGATGGCGAGTACGATGGTGTAGCGTTGAGGGCTCAGCGTTTCGACCGGCAGCAATGCACCCGCTACCGTGACGACCGTTGCGGTGTGAGTCAGCGGCCGGGCGAAGCGCACTCTATCTGCAACTCGCAAGGTGTCGGCCGGGGCCGATCGGTGGCCGAACTGTCGCGCGGCAGCGACCCTCGACTCAGCGATCGACGCGACCGCCGCCGCTGGGGGCGCAGCTGGCGAATCGTACGGGACCATGGCTCTTTGCTACCAGAAGCTGACCGCGACGCCCACTTGCAACTGCGCGTCGGAATGTCCAGCCTGGACGCGCCCGTCAACCTCGTCGTACACCGGCTTGTCGCTGTTTGGCAGCTTGTACCACTGCGCGCGCGCGTCGAAGAACGGTCCCAAAGCGGCGGAGTCCGATAGGTCGATCATCATGCGCGCTGCGAGGACTGCTCCGAAGGCAAGGCCAAACCCGTCGCGGGTGTGGACAAACCCGCCGCTAGGGCCGAAGCCCATCAGCATTCGTTCTTCTCCGCGTCGGATTTCGTGGGAGAAGAGCACGTCGAGGTTGCCGAAACCCACGATGCCTTCCTCGCCACCTGGCAACGGCAGGTCGTAAACGCTGACCGTGTAGTGGGCGCGGAGTTCGAGCAGGCTCAACCCCGGCCGCACCCCGACGACGAGCGCCGGTGTCGTATACCCGGCGGGGGCCCCAAACGTCCCTCCGTACCAGTGAGAGAACCCGACGTTGAAGAACAACTCGTGATCGGACGGCTCTCGCGCCACGGCAGCGGCGGTCTCATCCGTCGGGCTTGGTGCCGATGCGGTTGACGGTGTTTCGGCCCGTGCTCGGCTTTCGATTGGCCCAAACGGCGCGGCCAGAACCAGGGCGAGCAGTGCCCCTCGCCGCATCACACGCGCGCCGACGAACCCCCGCGGACCTGCATCGTCACGTCGGTCTGTTGGGTGCACGCCAACCGAATCGCCCACTCTCACCAGCTCACTGTTTGTCATGGGTGGGATCATTGCGAGCGCCACCCGGCAGTGCCATGGGTCGAAAGACATGGGTATCCCAGTACCCAGGCCTTGCGGTGAAACGACCCAACGCCACACTACCGTTGGTGGCGCGGAGCGGTGGCTGCGGCGAGCAGCTCAGTCGTCGCCCTTGCCGGGCGGAGCGCTGCTTCGTTTGGCCTCGAGCGTGACGCTCAGACTGCGTTGCGGCGTCGTCGACCCACCGCTGGGCTCGGTGTCGAAGCTGATCGCAGAACGCACGCTCTGTAGCGTTTGCAACACCCGGTCGAGATCCGAGCCGGGCACGGGAAGTTCAGGCCAAACCGGAGCGTGATCGTTGCCGCGTACCGGGTCGCTCACACCGGCTCGCGTGAGTGT
This sequence comes from Deltaproteobacteria bacterium, assembly GCA_003235365.1. GTDB lineage: Bacteria > Myxococcota_A > Polyangia > Polyangiales > Polyangiaceae > SZUA-265. The sequence goes on along the minus strand of QJWJ01000113.1, from coordinate 41,504 downwards.
GAAACGTTTTCCGTCTTGAGTTACCGGTATCGCCCCCAGGTAGGCGAGGGCGACGGCATCGTAGCGTTGCGGATCCGAAGCGGTGTCAGGGACTCCGTAGAACAGCTGGCGTGCCTGGGCGAAGTTGTCGTTGTCGGCGCGCTCCAGCTCGCGCGCAATGGCCCAGGTCATTGCCGTCCACAGGCCACCTCCGGGTACACCCGACAAGTCGAATGCCCATTGGGCGGAGTCGGGGTCGCGCGCGGTGCTGCCTTTCGGCAGCGGCTTTCCATCGGCGACGAGATCGATGAGATGATGGAGCGCCTTCTCGGAGAGCGTGACGATCAGCAACTTGTCGGTTAGCGCATAGAACAGGCTGAGGTGTTCTCCTTCTACGGCGATTTCCGTAATCGCCTGCTCGCGGTACGGCGTTGCAGCGGTCCACGTCCCAAAATTACCTAGGCGCTCCTTGAGAACAGCCAGCGCCAGCGCCGCTCCCTTGCTGCTCTCGATGGACAGGGCGGCGTACAGAGGGACGTCGAAGACCCATTCGAACTTGCTGTGGTGTTCTTCGTCATCCGCCGGCTTCTGAGAGACCCAATCGCTTCGGCTCATTGCGTTGGGTAGCGACGGATCGTCGAGCACACCGACCATTGCGTAGGGGCCGATCCAGTCGACGGCGAGTGTGCGCCCGAGCATCGACCGAGACTGCCCACTGAGTTCTCGCCTCAGTTCCGAATCCTTGGCAAGGGCGAGCAGGAGTCGGAAACCCGATGCTACGGGTCCGGGGTGTACACGGCCGTCACCGACGATCCTGGCCATTTGCATCATGTCCGTGTCGCGGGCAATGGGAACCACCCGCAGCTTCGCGCCCAGGGCCGTGCCATCGGCGCTGTGCTGGATTCGCACGCGCAGCGCGATGGGATCGAGCGCTTCGGCCCAGACTCCCTGATAGCGGCGAACAAATGCCTCGTAGGCACTTTTCTCAGTCGTCGTCACGCGGGTTGGTGCGGCCAGGTCGATGAGGGGCGTCAGTGACGCTGGGCTCCCCCAGGCCGACCGAGGGCCGATTCGGGTCGAGCCGCTGTCGAAGGTGATGCGTTCGCGATCGAAGTGGCGCATTTCGGCTTCGGAGAACACGACGCTCTTCACGAGCTGTTCGCCGCTCGTAGCTGGATTTCCGTGGAGCCAGCCGAACAGAAGCGCAGCGTGCGAGACCCGCAGCAGCTCGCTCTTGGCGACTTGACGTCGAGCGTCCAGTACTCGCGAAATGGGACTGACCGCGCTCTGCATGAATCTGTCTCCGGCAAACGCCAGAACGTCGGCGGGTACCGTGGCGTCCCGCGCCAACATGTAGCGAAAATCGGGTTCCGAGCTGAGCGCGGGGTGTTTGCCCTGCGACGTTTCGATCACACGTGTGATCGCGCCCAGGCTGTTCGACACGACCAGCAGGCCTGCGACGTTCGCCTTGTACTGCGCTACCGCGCGGTTTGGGCTCCAGCTGAACACGACGGGGTGTCCCGCGGCGCGCAGCTCCTTGCTTTCGATGCCGCCGTGCGGTCTTGCGGTCAGCTGTACGGTGGCAGTCAGTGCCGTCGCGAGTGCCGTGTCGCTCCGAGGCCGAAACAGTACCGTGACGTCGGAGCCGTCGCGCATGAACGGGTCGCTGCCAATTACTGCCAATTCGCTGATCAGTTCAGGACCGAGCCTGCGCGATAGCTCGGTTCGACGCAGCCCGAGCTGAGTTTGGTAGCGCGCCGCCAGATCGAGACGCTGCATCTTCGTGTCCAGGACGTGGACCGCCGGGGTAACCCATGAGTCGACTTCGTCCAGCACGTCGAATAGCGCTTCGATGTTCTTGGACCGAGCGAAGTAGAAGTCGGCGGGCGTCGTGTTCGCGAGAGGCTCTGCCGGTACGGCCGTACCCAGCTGGGCGAGCATTTGCTCGTATGGGGGGATGTTCAGCTCCGGTGGTTTCAGTTTGGAGATCGGAATCGTCGGCCGTTCCGTTGCGCGGGCGCGCAATGGGCTGTTCGTTTGCAGCGCAAGGTCGATGCTGCGTCGACCAGTACCCAGGTCCATCAAGTCTTCCCACGCGCCATACCGTTCAGGCTCCAGCACGTCGGGGAGCGTCCCCCTTGCGGCGCGCCTCAAGCTCGTCAGAGCGAAGCTCCGAAATGGCGAGTCCGGCAGGTTCTGAATGTAGCGCGCCAAAGCGCGCGTGTAGCGGACGTCCAGATCAGTCGCGCTCGGCAGCTGGTCGTAGGCGGGGAGTTGCACCCGTACGATCGAGCCCGGTGTTCTCGATGAAATCGACGTGTACAGCGTCACGTCCAAGGGGCGACCCGCGCTGGCGACCGGGCGCTTGAGCCATAGCAAGTCCTTCGGCGGCGGAGGACCCACGCTCGATTTCATTTGCTGAGGCGTTGGGTCGCTGTCGTTGAGCAACGCGAAGTTCAGCGCTGCTTCTGCTCCCGGCACTGCGACGTGCACGATGACCTGGGATAGCCATTGTTCGTTGCCGCCCCACAGGTCGTGGTCTTCGTGGTTAGGGAATGCGGTAGACCGCCAACCCGCGGGCAGTTGGGCAACGACGAGCTCCCAGCCGTCCCGCACGGCGTGGGCCTCGACCGTGCCCGTCACTGGTTCTTTGATCTCGAGCGGGTCGATGCGACCCGTTCGGAGCTGAACGATGCTCGGTGGGGGAGGGGTTACTGGCGCAACCGGGGCCGTCGCCGTCGACGTCGGTTTGGGGTCGTCCCGTTCCGGCGATTCGGCCTTTGGCGAGGGAGCGCCGCACGCCAATGCCGTGCAAGCCAACCACGTGCCGATCCTGTTCGTGAGTCTCATCATCTCTCCCTGTTCCGTCCCGTGACCCCTTCCTTGGGCGCCCGTTGGGGATGACCCACTCATTAGTACTTGGGTGCGGAGGAAGGAAGGCTCGAGCGATGGGCGCTGGCGACCAGCTGTCGTGCTCGTCGAGTACCGGTTTGGGGCGGCGTCGAGTTCGACCGAATCGCTTGAAATGTCTCGCGATTTCTGTCGGCTACGTGCTCGCTTCCAAGTTTTTCGAGTCCGCGACGATCCCAACGAGCGGCGCGTTCGTACTCCCACGTGCTTACGGTGCGACAGCAGGGAGGGAATGTGAGGTCGGCGACGCCACTTCAACTCGGGGCGGTCACGGCGGGCAAATACCAGCTGGTTCGCGAACTCGGCCGCGGAGGAATGGGGCTGGTGTACGAGGCGAGGCACGTCGATCTGGATGTCCCCGTGGCGCTCAAGCTCGTGCTTCCCGAGTACGCCCAATCGCCCGAAATCACCCAGCGCCTCCTCGAAGAAGCGCGCAGCGCGGCGCGGGTGCGCAACGAGCATGTCGTCGGGATCTTGGACGTCGGCGTTCTCGGCAACGGGTCTCCATTCATCGTGATGGAGTACGTCGAGGGCAGGAGCCTCCAGGCTCATTTGGACGACCGCAAACGGCTGCCCCTCGCGGAGGCGGTCGACTACGTGTCCCAGGCTTGCCTGGCGATCATCGAGGCCCACGCCAACAACGTCGTTCACCGAGACTTGAAGCCGGACAACCTGTTGCTCACCCGCCGTTCGGATGGATCGCCGTTGATCAAGGTCGTCGATTTTGGCCTCTCGAAGCGACTCGACCGTCAGGACCTCAAGCTCACGGATCCGTCGTTGACGATGGGATCTCCGCAGTACATGTCGCCGGAGCAGATTACCGCGGCAGGTGAGGTGGATGCCCGCACGGACATTTGGTCCCTCGGGGTGGTTCTGTACGAGCTCACGACGGGGCGCTCTCCGTTTGACGCGGACTCGGTCATGCAATTGTTCGGACGCATCCTCCAGGAATCGCCGCTCGATCCGAGCGAGTTGGAGCCGAGCTTGCCGCCTGAGTTCGACGCGTTGGTTGCGCGGTGCCTTTGCGTCGATCGCGACGAGCGCTTCGGCTCTGCGCGCGAATTGTTGGAAGCGCTGATGCTCCTGTCGACTGGCGCGCGGGGGGCAGACCGTTCACGTTCGCAGTTGGTGTCATCGGGACCGGCCACGTTGGCTGAGGGCGAACGTCGGTCGCAGTGGCGTTGGGTGGGCGTGCGCGATGGATCGGGTGGATCTGTTCGCGGACCTGACCCGTCAAGTTACGGTGAGCGCCGTTCGACTGGCGATGTATCAGGCGCAGCCACCGGGTTGGAGGTCTCGGGTGACCGGCGAACGCGCAATCGACGTGTGTTTGGCATTCGTTCGTTGATGGCGGCGACTTCGATGCGCTGGCTCACGGGACTTCTCTGTGTCGCCGTTTCCGGGTTGACGCTTGCGGCTCGGATCGACCACTCCCCGGTCGCAGCTGAGCAAATGCCGCACACGGCCACGACCGTGAAGGCAACCGCGGCGGTGCTTGCTTCCACCGCCGGGGGGACACTTTCCGAAGCGAATGCGCCCAGGGCCGCAGCGCGCTCGGTCGCAGCGTTTGCGACAACGACTGCCCCCGTGATGTCGACGACACCGTCGCCGGTGACGACTGAAGCAACGAATGAGCGGCAAGTTGCCGAAGAGGGAACGGAGCCGCGGACGCTTGCTGCGGTACAACCAATCGCGAGGTCTGCGCCCTCGAAGCAAAAGGCCGGGCCTGCGCTCGAGGCGCGACGAGCACGCGTTCGCCCGGGGACGCCACCGGCTACAACGCCTGCGACGACAGGTTCCGCAACTGCCTTGGGCGGTGCACGGCAAGTACCGGGGGGTACGGATGTGATTCGCGACACGGCTTGGGACTTGGATGCGTTTGGAGGACGACATTGAACTGGGGAACGAAGGTGAGCGCGGTAGCGTCGGCGTGCTTGGTGTGGGGGGCTGCCGTGGATGAGCTGTCGGCTCAGGGTGCGGCGGAGGGCGCTTCGACGAACGCCGCATTGGCCGAAGCGACCTACGAGGAAGGGCGAGCAGCTCTCGAACGCGGCGACAACGAAAGAGCATGTTCGTTGTTGAAGGCGAGCAGCGACTTCGAACGCGCGTTGGGGACGTCACTGGCTCTCGCGCACTGCTTCGAGGTAACCGGTAAGACGGCCAGCGCGTGGACGCTCTTCCTCGAGGTGGAGGCGTGGGCACGACGCGTCGGTGACGATCGACGTTCGCAGATCGCGCGGCTGCGCGCGACGGGATTACGTCCGAAACTCACGCGCGCCGTGTTCGCTGTTAGCCGTGGACCCCACGAGCCGCGCGCGCTGTTCATCGACGGCAACGAAGTCGACAGTGCGGCGTGGAGCGTCGAGTTCCCGATCGATCCGGGAAAACACCAACTCGAAGCGACGGCCGAGGGGCATTCGCCCTGGCGGCAAGAAGTCGTCGTGGTGGAGGGGCCCGAGCTCGTCACGTTGTCGATCCCGCCGTTGCGGGTGATGCCAAAGGCTCCGGTAGATCGCTCGCCCCAGCCGCAGCGCGAGAGCTCGCAGCGAGATCGGCTCGACGTTCCCGAGTCGTCCTCGACGTGGACTTGGGTCACGGCTGGCTCCAGCGTTGCTGCGCTGGCGGGGGCGGGCACTCTGACGTGGCTTGCGTGGCGAGACGACACGGCGTCGGATGAGCACTGCCGAACGGCGACACTCTGCAGTGAGCGTGGTGTCGAGCTTCGTGACCGCGCCTACGAGCGCGCTGCCTGGGCAACCGGCGTGGGCACGGCCGGGCTCGCACTCGTGGGCGTCGCTGGTTACCTCTACCTGACGGATGACGCCGCACCCGAGCGACCAGAGATCACGGCGGACATTTCCCCTTCAGAGGCCAAGCTGGTCGTGCGGGGGATGTTTTGATGGCGATTCGTTGGAGTGGATGGCTGGCGGTGTTGCCGCTGTCGATGGCTTGTGCCGACGTCTTGGGCTTGCACAGAGCGAGTCTCGATCCCGAGACGACTGATTCTCTCGTCCAACCAAACGTCGGGGTGGACGCATCGAGCGAGCAGAATGCGCCACCGGACGCTCCCGTCGAGGGTAGCGACGCCGGCTCCGATCCTTCGCCTGCCCGCGGCGACGGTGGATTGAACGATGGAGCGCCACACCACGCAGCACCACAGGACGGGACGCAAACGGATGCGGCGCAGGTCGATTCCGACGGCGGCTCGGGACGGGCATTGCCAGTGCCGACGGCCTCATCGAACGACCCGGCCTCCCCGTCTGCGGTCCCCTCCCCGTCCACCGTCATCGACGCGGTCATCCCATCGTGTGAGCAGTACTGCGATGCCGTCATGGATGCGTGCGTGACGAACGAGGACGAACGGCATGCGGTCTACGACTCGAAGTACTCATGCCTGAAGCATTGCGCCCAGTTCCCCCCGGGGGAGCCGGGTGATCTGAGCGGCAACTCCTTGGCTTGCCGTCATGCGCACGCGCTGGTCGCGCTGTCGTTCCCCGGTGAACGGCAATTCGAATGTCCCGCTGCCGGTCCCGGCGGAGATGGCGTCTGCGGCACGAATTGTGAAGGGTACTGCTCGTTGATGGACGGCTTGTGCCCGGAAACCTTCGACGGCGATTGCGCCGCAGTTTGCTCTGCCGTTCCCGACTTGGGCGGCTACGACGTGTCGCAGATCGAGGGCAATTCGCTACAGTGTCGCTTCTATCACTTGGGCGCCGCAACCGTGAGCCCCCAGTTTCATTGTGCTCATGCCGCTGGTGAACAACCCTGTGCCGACGAGTGATGCTCCCGCGGCGGTTCGCTTTTCGCATTTGCATCGATCCACCTGAATCGCTGGCACGTACCTCGTGGACAACGCAGCGCGCGTCGAGTGTGCGCTGCACCGAACACGGGAGAAACACAATGAGACGAATCGTTTTGGGAGCGGCTTGCTGGACGCTCGTAGCGTCGACGCCAGCTTGCGATGACGACGCTGGCGTGGCGGAAACGGGCACCGAGAGTGATTCGGGGGTCAACGCCCGCGATCGCGACGGCACGAGCGACGATGCCAACAGCGGGATGGGCCCGGCAGCGCAGGCGCCGGACGGCGCCTCGACGACTGGCCTCGACGCTGGGGAGTCGGCCACCGACGAGCCCGATCCGACGGTCCCGATGCTTGGCGATGCGGGCAACGGCGAGACGCTCTGTGCCAAGTACGGCGGCGCCGCGGTGGTTCAGTCCGTGGTCGAAAACCAGGTTCTCGGGGCCATTGCGGGCGACTGTCGGGTCAACACCTTCTTCACGTCGCTCAATGAAGATGCGTTTACTCGCGTCAGTGAATGTCTGGTGATCCAGGTGCAGGAGCTGTTCGCGTGTGAGGGCGTGGTGTATGCCGGATCCGAAGCGTCCAATGGTTTGCCTTGTCGAGACATGCGGCAGGCCCACTTGGGTCTGGGGATCAGCAGCGGAGATTTCGACGCGCTGATTGAAGACGTCGTCGCTGGACTGTCCGAAGCGGGCGTCGAAGAGGCGGACATCGCTGCTGCTGCCCCCGCGCTGCTCGGAATGGAATCAGACATCGTCGAGCTCGACGAGGACCCACCCAGTCAATCTCAGTGCCTGCTCGGTGCGCTGGATGGCGGTGCTGCGGAGGACTCCGTCGATGGCGGAATGGCGGACGGCGGTGGAGCGACTGACGATGGGACGTTGTGCGCGAAGTATGGAGGCGCCGACAGCGTTGCTGGCGTCGTGCGTGATGACGTGATTGGTGCCATCGCCAGTGACTGCCGAATCAATTCGTTCTTCACGATGCTCAGTGACGATGCTTTCACGCGCGTGGCCGACTGCCTCACCGTACAGGTTCAAGAGCTGTTTGCCTGCGAGGGGGTTCAGTACGCCGGTGCCACGGCCTCAAACGGTTTGCCGTGTCGCAGCATGCAGGAAGCGCATCTGGGCTTGAACATCAGCCAAGGCGATTTCGACGCGTTGATCGAAGACGTCGTTGCCGGACTGTCCGCGGCGGGGATCGACGAGAGCGACATCGCGGTGGCGGCCCCGGCGCTGTTGGGAATGCAGACTGACATCGTCGAGAACGAAGGGGCTGCGGCCACACAATCGTCTTGTACGCTCGCCGACGCGGGAGTGACGCCATGAACCCTACGCTGAAACGTTGGGGCCTGGTGTGCATCGCGCCGATGTTCGTCGTTGCCGCACTGGTTGCCGTGGTGGGGTTTGCGCACACTGACGCGGGGCGACCTCTGTTGCATTGGATGGCGAAGGCTGCGGGCTGTCCTGCGGATCTCGATGGCGGCGATCCCGTGAAGGTCGAAGCGTTTCGAGTTGATGCATTGAAGGAACGCGACGGGGAAGGGCCTGCGCTCTCTCATCCTGCACTGAGTTTCCAACTCGGGCGCACCACACGATCGGACGTCGTGCGCTGGGCCGCCGAATCTGCCGCCAGTTGTGAAGCGACACGCCGCGGCTCCGTATTGAGTTGTGAAGTCGCGGCGCCAGTCGACCAATTGCCGATTGAGGACTTGCACCTGCAATTCGACTCAGCGGATCGGCTCGTCGCGGTGGACCTGTTTCGTGCGCACGGCTGTGGGCGCGACGCCGTCACTCACCTGAGACGACTCGGCGAGCGACTCAGCGCGAGCGTGGGGCCCAGCACTCGAACACGAGGCACGCTCAGTGCCGACTATCTCGCTCACGCGTACCGCCGCGCCGCCATCGAGTATCGCTATGCTCGCTACACGGCGCAGATCAGCGCGATCAATCTCGGCGCCCGCGGCATCCGCGTCCGCGAACAGTATCAGTGGGCACCCGAGGGATGACACGCTCGCGCTGAATGGGAGCGTCAGGTCAGTAGTTTGGCCAGCAGGCGCATGAACAGGCCCGTGAATTCGCGCCCACTCTCGATGGAGGCCGCGATGCACGGGCCGTCTTTGCCAACGACGAACGAGTGGTCGGTGCCCGGCGCCATGTGGTGGATCTCACCGGGGCCGACGTGGCGTCCGTGCGAGTCGGTATAGTTCCCCTCGAGCACGAATAGCGCTTCTGGCCCCGGGTGCCGGTGGTGGGGGAATCGCATGCCCGCCTTGAACCGGGCCAGATGCAGTTCAGCGCCGTTCGTACGAGGCCCGCCTTCGACGTCGATCACCCGCAAGCCCAAGATCCCCGGGTTGTACCAAACCGACGGGTTCTTGGCTCGCTCCAGGACCCCCACCACGTCCTCTTCGGACGTATCCCACAGCTCGGCAATACGCGAGTAGAAGGGCGCGTAGCGCCATGGCAACTCGTCGACCTGGCTCACCAAGCGTTCGGCTCCGAGCTCGGCATCTGCAGGTCCGAACAACTCGTGCAATCCGCGTTCAGCCAAGGGGTTCAACGTGGGAGCGTCTGCAGGACGCTGTTCATCGTCGAGCGCTTCCTCGATGAATGCCGGCAGGCGGTCGGGGTGCGTTTCAGTCATGGTGGTCTCCCGACATTTGCAATCGGAGCTTTTCGAGGGCGGTGCGCGTTCGACTCTTGACCGTCCCCACTGGAATGTTCAGTCGGTTTGCAATCTCCGAGCTGGAGAGTCCTTCGAAATATCCCAGGACGAGCACTTCTTGTTCCTCGCGTGCGAGCTTTTGCAGGACCTGCAATAGCCTACCATGATCTGAAGTACGGGCTGGGTCGCTGTTTGGATCGAGCAAGGTGCTCAACAATTCCTCACTGAACGTCGCTGCGCGTGTTCGCGGTGCAGCCCGCAATCGGTCGAGGGCGCGGCTGCGAGTGCGCAGGCTCAGCCACGCCGAGACGCTGCCTCGTTCCGGTGAATAGTCTGCGGCTCGGCGCCAAGCCTCCAAGAACACGTCGTGCAGGACGTCCTGTGCTTCGGGGGGCTGTCCCAGCAGGCGAATCAACAGCGACATGAGCCGAGGGGCGTGGCGAGTGTACAGTTCGGCAAGGGCGGCCCGGTCACCGCGTGCCATTCGTTCGACCAGCGTCGCGTCCTGATCCGTTGCCGACGTGCCTCCCTGCATGAGCTCGTGTTTCGCACACATACATCACCAATCGCGACAACGACAGTTGCTGGCGGCCCCAATCCGTGTCTTCGAGCCAACGAGTTGCCGCCACAGCTCCTGCCGCGGGCGATACCCTCCGTCCCAGGTGATTGTGCCCGGTCGCCGATGTGTGCAGCCACGTGGCAGACGTCCAGTGGTTTGTGCTCTTTGGCGCTTTCGCGTGGCACCGGGGCTCCAATCGGTAGCCGAGAGGGCATCGGACGACGTCGACCTGTGTCGAGACGCGAAGCGCCCCGTGGCGCCGCGTCTCGACACCATCATTCGCTCCACGTCTGCCCTCGATACGGCATCGCGGCCCTGCTCATCGTGGGTGTCGGGGTCGCCTGCGACGAGCCCGGCCTCGGACCCATGCCAGCAATCCGGCAGCGGTGAACAGAGGCAGGAACGGCGGTTGCCGTCGGTGTGGGTCGTGCCCTCTCCAGCGCTCGCCCGCCACGATACAGGTGCCCGTATCACTGGCTTTTGGGGTGTCGTCGGTCATCGCGGCAGTCAGGGGGGCAGAGGGCGAGTCGTTGGAAATGCCGCTTTCGGTTCCAGATCCCGACGTCGCTGGAGGTCCCTGCGTTTCTGGGGGCGGCGCCGAGTTCACTGGGGCCCCACTGCCATCCGGCGCTGGAACCGCTGCGGGCGTGCTTGCAGTCGGTGCGGCTGCACCCTCGATGGGGACCGCCGAGTCGTTTCCACACGACCCGTCGTCGATCAGGCCGTTGCAGTCGTTGTCGATCTGGTCGCAGAGCTCCGGTGAACTCGGACTGACGTTTCGATTGAAGTCGTTGCAGTCCAGGTCGTTATCGACGGTATCTGATGCAGGTGCACAGCCGTCGATGACGACGTCAGCGTTACCGTAGCCATCGCCGTCGCTGTCGAAGTAGTAAGGGCGGTACTCGACGTCTTCGTCGACTTGACCGTCGCAATCGTCGTCGACGTCGTTGCACAGCTCAGGCGCGTCGGGGTGCGTGGACGCCACGGAGTCGTCGCAGTCGTTACCTCGCGACGCGTAGCCTTCCGTCGCAGCGCACGCCACTTGCGCTGGGCGGTTCGGATCGCCGAACCCATCGCCGTCCGCGTCCGCGTAAACCTCTACCGTGTCGCACCCGAACGGCAACGCGACGAGTTTGGTGGTCGTCCGGTCACCGGTGGGTGCGCCGTTGCCGTTGGCGGCCACGACCGCGACGCTGAAGTCGGCGATGCCTGGTTCATCAGGGGCGAGCCAATCGACCGCGAATGTAACGCTTCCGCCGTCAGCTTGTTTCGGGTTCGTGTGGGTGACCCAGATGTCTTCGGCTTCGAGCGGTTCGTTCGACTCGAGGGCGTACTGACCCAGACCGTTGCTTCCGATCGCGATGCCGGCGAATCGTGCGCCATCGGCCGTCACCGATACCGTCATCGTGACGCGATCGCCTGGCGACGGCTGCTCCGGTTCGAAATGAACTTCCAGCTGTACGTCGCCACTGCCCGTGTGACAGCTGCCGCAGTTCGTGCTCTGGTAGCCCGCTCTGCGAGCGGCAGCTGGCGAACTGACGGCAACCAATGCGAGGACGAGAACTGGCCTGCGAGGTGACGACATCGAAGCCGTAGCAGTATCACGCCCCACCCGGCGTTTCCGCTCGCGCGCGTAGGCCCCGTTTCTCGTCGGGCTTCCGCGGCGGAAAGCTACACTCCAGCTTCCACCCCGGTGCACGATCGGGGCAGAGAATCCTCGGCGAACCAGGTGATCGTGCCGCGTGTCGCCAGCGCATGCGTTGGCGTTCCGTCGAAGCGCTGTCAGCGTATGCAGCCAGTCAACGAATCCGAGCCCGAGGCGCCAGCGCACGAGCCGACCTTCGAAAGGTTGCGGAAAGTGTACAGCGACTCCTCGTCGAAGCCAGTCCCCATGGTTGCGAATTCTGACTCGCCAAAGCAGTACACCGCGCCACCGAATACCGTGTCCGGCCCAGTCACGATCACGCCCCGGTCGATGGTGCCAGCCTCTTCATTGCCTTCCCAGCTCAGCAGCCCGATCGTCGTATTCAGATCCGCGTTGCTACCGGTTCCGGACAGCAGCGTGTAGCGAGTGTCGGTCGGAACGGCGATGCCTTCGACGTTTCCACCGAGGCGCCCGTCTTCCAAGTCGGTGCCCGTACAACCTTGGAAGCTGCGGCCCTGACAGAACTGGAGTTCGCCCTCGACGGGCGTTCCCGGGCAAGCGCCGAGGAGACTGACCGCACCAAACTCCACCTTGGCTTCGTCGCCGATGCGTGTGGCCGTCGATCCTGGACCGGTGCAGAAGAACTGCGAGCCGAGGTCCCCAGGCATCCAGATCAACCCGAATGTCAACTCGACGGATTGACCGTCCAACAGCGCGAAGCGCGGGATGTCTTCGGTCCCCAGGTCCTCGCTCCCAGCTAGAAGCAGGCGACCGGCACTCACCCCGTCGTTCGTTCCGATGTTCCAGGCGAACCCGGTTGCCGGAATGCGGCCCCAACTGTCGCTGACTTCCCAATCGAGGTTGACGGGGGCGCCTTCGAGCGTACCAGTCAGTTGGGCTCGTCCTTGAGGACAGGTCGAGTCGTCGATGCCACCCTCTTGACCTTCGCCCCAACACTCGATGCCGGCATCGACGTGCACCCCACAAGCGAACTTCGCCGCGGCGACGATTGCCTCGAGTGGTCCAGTCGGTGGCTTGATTCGCAGACCGTCGCCCCAGCAGTAGGGGGTACCGTCCACCAGCAAAGCACAGGCGAAGCCCTCACCCGCGGTGATCCTCGCGAACTCACCCACCTTGTTGTCGACGCCCGAACAGTCGACGCCACCCTGCTTGAGGCCGCATACCACGCCTTCACCCACGGCAATCTGGGTGTAGGGGCCGGTTGCTGGTGGTGAGGGAACACCACCGGTGCAGGCTATCGTTCCGTCCGTGTGCAACCCGCACAAGGCTTCCGTCCCTCCGTCGAGATCGATGAACGTGCCCTCGAGGCCCGTGGTCCGCGAGCCCCAGCAAATCATTGCTCCACTCGGGTCGAGAGCACACGTCGTACTGTCCGTCGCGGCGATCCTCGTGAAGGTTCCCGTTGGCGGGACGCCCTGGCCGCATTCGTTGAAGCGACACTCTTCGCCGTCCTCGAGGGGTTCGTCGGCGTCACCCCAGCAGATGACCGTGCCATCCAATTGGATGCCGCAGCCGTGATCCGAGCCGAGCGCGATGTCCGTGAATTCGATGCTCGGCGGGTCGAGGTAGGTGTAGCGGCAGGACGGTCCCCTCGGCTTGGCTTGGCAGTAGTTCACTTCAGACGCCGCCAGGCCGCCGTCGTCGATGACCGCCGGGTCGAGGAATGCCTGTCCCGTCGCCGCAGGCACTGCGTTGGCGTCGGGCTGCTCCTCACTGCCTTTGCCAGCTGGGCTGCTGGGACTCGCGGTTGGCATGCTTTGCGGCGACGGCATCGACGATTCGCTGTCTGAATTCGATTCGTTGCAGGCACTACACAGGGCGATGATGGCGCCGAACAGCGTCGACGGAGCGGCTCTGAGCGCAGCGGTATTCATTGAGATCCTCGGAGATTGGGCGAACGACGTGGACGGCGTCGAAAGAACACCAAGCGGTACTGTCGCTGCCCGCGATACCTCCCCAGATCGTGGTGAGTGAGAAACGAATGACTCAATCGAGTCAGATTGTCGCGGGCCCCAGCCAGCGCGTCGGTGTTTCATCGACGCCACTGGGTCCCTCGACCCCTTCCAACGCACTGCCCTGTTCATTCACCGCCGCACAGCCAGCGCAGCCCGTCGGCCTCGTTGTCGAACCAGGCTTCGTTGTGGGACACGATTCCACTCTGCGCGTCATGGAGGAACGCCGCGCGTACGGACGTGTTGTCTGCGGTGAGCCCCAAGTCGCGCCGAGAGGCCCGAGAGAGCTGCATGTGGACTTCTGGACTCGCCCAGACCGTCTGCCGAAAGTCGACCAGGAACCGACGGATCCCGTCGTGGGGGCGACGTTGGGTCAGCTCGTGATGCAAGACACGCAAACGCTCGAGGCCCGTGGCCAAGTCGACCCATCCTCCGCAGTCGAGCTGGTGAACGTCGTGATCGGGGAGGTATCGATAGAACGTCATTCTTCGTCCGACGGTCCAAGCGCTGATCCGCAAAGGTCTCCGAGAGATACTCCTAGCAGACTTCGAGGGATGGTTGAACGAGGCCTGAAAAACTGCCCGACATCCTGCTCGCCAGCGCTCGGCCATTTAGCTGGTGCCGCGTGCGACATGGTCGCGGACGAGGTACTTTGTGCATCGGGTTTTCCTTCGTCCATTTCGAGTCTTCGTTGTCCCGCGCATTGCTCATTCTCATTGGGGGATTGTCCCAGATCGCCGCCTGTGAACGCAGCGCTGAGTCGTCGTCCGCCACGACGGTAGCGTCGGTAATCGGCGATCCCTCGTCGCGCGAGATACCCGAGGCGCAGCCAGTTCCATCAGCTGTCGGCGTCGACGAACCCTCCCCCGCCGAGGACCCCCTGTTTGCGCAAGCAAAGACCCTCCCACCTCCGAGGCCAGGCGAGGCGGAATTCTCGGCGTCCGTGTTGCGTCGTCGAATCCTCGATGTCTGGCAACGCGAGCAGCCCGGCGCGGAAATCTCCGCCGTGTTGCCCTGCGACTGGCCACCGCAGACTCACTGCGTCGAGGTGTTGAGTTTTCACGTCGAAACGCCCCCTCGAGCGCGGAGCTTGCCACGGCTAGGCTCGCCCATGGCGCGCTTGCAAGTCGCGTTGCCGTCGGGGGTGATTGGTGTCGACGCGTTGACCGCTGAGCAGCTCACTTCGCTGCGCGTTGACCTGTCGCCGCAGCAGATGGTCCCCGCTGGAGCCGAGCAAGCGCTGATAGATGCCGTCATGGACGAGCGACGTTGGCAAGACGTACACGAAAGTCTCGCACCGTACCGTGAGTGGCTTCATCGGCCGGGGTTGGGCAGAGCAATCGGTGCTCTTCATCCGGAGTTCGTCGAGTGGTTGCAGGGATCGGCAGACACAGCTCCCTTTGGCCCCACGCACATCGACCCCACGCACGAGGCGCCTTGGGGAGGCGGGGAGGAGCCCCGTTGTTCGGCTGCCTCTGCCAATTGCTTGCCGATTCCGTACACGCGCCACCCGCAGATGCTCCTCGGTGAACATCTGCAATATCGCTATCAGTACGGGGCAGCCCGCACCGTCGTCGATGATCATCGCAATGCCGCAGGTGAAGAACGGTGCAAACACGACGGTGATTGCGTCGTCGGAGGGTGCGGCAATGCGTGCAGAGCGTGGGATAGCCCGCCGCAATCGGGGATCTGTATCGCGTATCGCAAGCTGAGTGACGCGCTGTGCGGGTGCGTGTCGGGTGAGTGTCAGTGGTTCACTCAACCCAGACGGCGAGTCGCCGTCTCAATCGCGGCGTTGCGCTTCGAGCACTGGCCTCGCGAGGTCGCCTTGGTTTCGCGGCGTGAGATGGTCGAGAGTCAGTGGTTCGCGCTCGACCGCTTGGAGACCTGTTTCGACACCGAATCACGCGTTCGAAAGAGCGTGCGCGTGGACGCTCCGCTCGACGAACAGGGCAGGCCTGTGAGCGTGAAGGCGCACGACGTGGTGGGGGCGGCGGCGTCGTGCATCGAGAAGGAGGCGATGAACCTCGACTTCGATTCACCCGAATTCCGCGACGCGTACAGCACCGCGAATCGAATCGTTGCTCGCGTGACTTTGCGTTTTCGTGTTCAGTACCTGCGGTGATGTGACGAGCGTCGGAAATGGGGTGAAATCGCCCCACTGTCATGAGGACCCGCCCGCGTACTGCGGGCCACGAGCGGGTCGATCGGACTGAATGTCAGCGAAACAACCGGCGATAGTTGCCCAAGCCGAGGAACCAGGTCTCTCCGGACCAATCATCGACGCCATCGTTGTCGGTGATCAGGAAGAGCTGGCCGTTCGCGGTGACCGCGACGCCTTCGGGCTTGTCGCTGATCCATCCGTTGCTCGCCTCGAGGCTCGGGATCACGTCGTAGCTGCGCTTCTCGCTGCGTTCGATAATGCCGTCCTTCAGGGCATGGTTACTCACGTAGACCAACGTCTTGAGCGTGGCAAAGTCGCCGGAGCGATTGTCGCGTTCGATCACGATGAATCCGCCGTGTACAGCGGTAATCTCCGACAGCCCGACCCAGGAAGCCACGGCGGGCACTGGCTCGAGTTCGTAGGCAATGTGTCCCCAGTCGCCGCTATCGGGATCGTAGGTCCAGATACGCGATCGGGTGGGCTCGGTGGGGTCGCTGCCATCGGGATCGTCGTCGAAATCTTCACATTCCGGCGTGGTGTAGTTCCAACCTCGCTGCTGCACTGCCAACAACAGGTAACCACCGCCAGGCTTGCGTCTCACGGCGACGCCTTCGAAACCCGACCCCAGCGTGCCCGTCGTCGTCGAATCGGCCCGGCACACTGCGATTTCGTCTGGCAGTGACACTTCCGCCAGTACTTCACCGTACGCGTCCACCTGAAGCAGCAGGTTGGGCTTGGAGCCACTGGCATTACCTTCGCTCGCGATCCAACGGGTACCGTCCGGTGCCACCGCGATGCCTTCGGGATCCAGAGCTCCGCTCGCGCCGGTAATGGCTTGCGCGGAGGTGATCACGGCCGGCTTCGACGAGGCGTCGATGGTCATGATGCGGCTTTCCGAGTAGTACGAATCCCAGACGGCGAGCAGCTCGTCGTTGCTGCCCGGTACCGCGGTCATTCCGGACAGTGCGGACCAGGCGATGGGCTTGCCCCACTCATCGTCGCCGGACAGGATGTGCGGGTAGCTGGGCGTCGTCTTTCCAATTCGGTAGATCATCATCGTGCTGCGGACGCCGTAGCTCGGATCGTCCTCTTCGCCGGACGCTACCAACAATCCGCGAGACGGGATGGCCAGTAGTCCTTCTGGTCGCAGCGGTGCCGGCAACAGTTGGACGAACTGCGGCGCGCCATGGCTTTTCAGTTCGAAGACTGCGACGAAGCCGCCCCGCTCGGAGCCTACGAAGAGATAGTCAGTATTGCCGAATCGCGCGTATTCGATTGCTTCCGGCTCCGTCCCCTTGTTTTCGGAGCGCGACTCGGGGTAGTGCCCGAATCGGACAGCGAGCTCTTCGAGCACGGTGTTCGTGTCGAATACGAGATTGCCGGCGGTGTCGAACAGTGAGAAGCCTCGACTGCCTCCGAACAAGTCCCCCTCGTTCGCGGTGCCGATCAAGCGCCTACGACCGGCACGGACCCAAGAAATCGCGTCCGGCTCTCGAGGGATGTCGTAGAGCGTTTCGCTGAGTGAGATCAGGTCGTCTTCGGTGGCATCCACGCCGACGAGCGTCTGAGTTCCCGCGGCGAAGTCGTTGACGACCTCGCCAGAGCGCAAATCGACGATTGCGATGTGGTTGTTCTCCTGCAACGAGACCACGGCCTGGTTGGCGTCGTTGATGTCGACAAATTCCGGTTCTGGATCGTCTGGAGCGTACTCCGAAAGACCTGACAAGCTGACCTGCCGTGTGGTCCACGAGCTCGGATACCCCAGAAGATCAACGATCACCAAGTACCCGGCCGGAGGTTGGGGAAGACCGCCCTCGACACCGTCGACGACGACGTCCTCGTCTCGTTCGTTTTCGACTGCAATCGCGGCGTAGCGACCGTCGGGGCTGATCGCGACGGAGTCCGGCTGTCCTCCCAAGTCGTGTTGCGCGAGGATCTGCTGCGTCGGAACGTGCACCACCACCAGCATGCCGCTCGGCGATTCATACGATTCACTCGTGTTGACACCCACGAGCGCCAAGTGGTTACCGAGGACGGCTACCGACGTCGGCTCTCCGCCCACGTCCAACTTGCCGAGTGGTTTCGGTGCTCGCGGATTGCGGATGTCGACGAACCCGATCTGCTCCATCGGGCTGTCTGTGTAGACGAGCTTCTTGCCGTCTTTGGTAGAGGACACGATCTCCGAGACGGTTTCCTCGGAGATGTCGGAGTTGTTGAGGTAGTTACCCAGGGTCGCGATGCGATCAAAACTGTGAGCCGCCCCGTGTTGATCACGTTTCCATTCTCGCGGCCAGCTGCGGCCGTACTGCGGATCGGCGTTGGCACCGCCGACTGCGCTACAGGTGAACGCTCCGGCCATCATCGTTGCCCAAAATCGCATGGGTCTGTTCCTTTCTAGATGCGGGTAAAGGTTCGCGCGCCGGGTCACGGTGGTACCCAGCGCGAGTCGGCCCCGGTGATGCACTAGGTCGCGCCGCGGAGTGTGACAGCTGAGCGAAGGTTGCGCGACGTCCGTGTCGATTCGCGGTTGCGTGACCATTCTGTGCCGTGGGCGGGACCGCCAGTACGCCGGGCCGACGAGCGAACGTCGAACCTAGCCCGCGTGGGCCTCAACGGACTCGCCGCTTCGCGTCATCGCCTCACCGTCGTGACGTGTCGCGTGGGGGAGTGGTTACGGGATCCAGATACGAATGCGCCTCTTGGGACATCCGGATGGGGACGGTCGGACGCGCCAGACGACCCGACCGCGGACGGCGGTCATGCGACACTCGGCCACGCGTGCCACGTGTGTGGTGCGTGTTAAGCATTCGCAGACGCGAGCGCTTGCCACAGTCATGCCCGAACTCACTCTGGATGATGGAACACTGTACTTCGAGCGCCAGGGCCACGGGCCCCCTGTGCTCTTGATCCAGGGGGTTGGATGCATCGGGCGCGTGTGGCGGCCGCAAGTGGACGAGCTGAGCGACGCGTTCGACTGCATCCACTACGACAATCGGGGCATCGGTCAGAGCACCGGGGACGTCTCGAGGTTGTCAATCGAGCAGATGGCCGACGACGCGTTGTGCTTGCTGGATAGCCTGGGCATCGACCGTGTGCATGTCGTGGGGCATTCCATGGGTGGCGCGATCGCGGTGCAGCTTTCGCTAATGGTTCCGGCGCGAGTCCGCTCGCTGACCTTGATGTGTACCGTTCACCGGGGAAAAGATGTGCTGACGCCAACTTGGGCGTTGCTTCGCAACGGCATCACGACGAACGTCGGCACTCTCGCCATGCGTCGAAGGGCAACTGCTAGGATGCTCTGTTCACCCGAGTTCCTCACGGAGGTCGGCACGGACAGGGCTATCGAGCTACTGAGCGAAACGTTCGAGCGTGACGTCGCCGCGTTACCCACAATCGCGTCTCGCCAGATTCGAGCGCTCTGTCGAAGTGACTGTTCGGCGAGACTGGGGGAACTGTCGATGCCGAGTATGGTCATGGCTGCGCGCCACGATCCCATTGGGCGACCGGTGCTCGCCGAACGGTTGAAGGCGTCGTTGCGTCCTCGCGAGTTTCACTTGTTCGAGGACGCCTCGCACGCGCTGCCGATCGAGCGGCGCGACCGTGTCAACCGCTTGCTCCGTGATTTTCTGACGAATAGCTCATCGAGTTGAGCTGGTCGCGTCTCGTCGACTTGGATCCAGTGCTCGTGTTCGTTCCAAGACGGGCGAAATGCGAGCTCGGGCGTCGACGTTGGACAGACCGCGTGGGGCGCTGGGCACGATGAGGCTCTCTCATCGCGCCGGTAGCATCCGGGTCGCATCGCCCGCCCTGCTCGCGGAGCGGTCAACCGTGGCGCGCGCACGGTGTCCGTGTCGAAGATCGGTTTGAATACGCGGGCCAGATCTTCGTCGATTCGGGATTATCGAAATGACCGGATGTGACTTCGTGCACACGCGTGTGATTGCCCGCTCGGATGTCGATGTTTCCGACGTTGCGGTGTATGTGACGAGTGCACAGCGGGGCGCCCTTGGGTTGAGGGTGCCGCGAGAAACCCGCGCGAACACCTGGTGCGAGCGTTGTGGGCTTGCTCTGGAGTGAGAGTACATGTGAGTCTGAAGCACTCCTTTGTGTAGCAGAATCGCGATGTCCGTGGAGGACGACGTCTTCCGGAAACACCGAGAGACTCAACATCCGAGATGTCCTGATGTGTTCGTTGTGTAAAGTAGCTAGGCAGAGGAGGAAGCATGAGCGGTAGCGTTCACGGTTCGAGGTTGATTGGGTTTGCTGTCGATGGTGGTGCGAGGTCATGTCGCGCCGCGCGGTGGTCGGTGTCGATTGCATTGGGGTGCGTGATCGTCATGGCCACTTCCCTGTGTCTTGCTCAGGAGGCGGCGAGCGTTCCCCAGTGGCAGGACGTTGGAAAGCAGATTGGCGTGGACAGTATGGACGCTCTGGAATCCACCCCGTTGGGCAACCGAGGGGGCTACGCCGTCGACTACCTGTGGACGGTGATGGCGGCCGTGCTCGTGTTCTGGATGCAATGCGGGTTCGCCATGGTAGAGGCTGGCTTCACCCGTGCGAAGAACGCGGTGAACATTTTCATGAAGAACCTGATGGACTTCAGCTTGGGGTCGATGTTCTTCTGGTTGATAGGGTTTGGGCTGATGTTTGGCGAGAGCAACGGCCTGTTCGGCATGAGCAACTTCGCCATGGACGGTCTGGGCGAGAACGGCACGTGGAGCATGGCGTTCTTGATGTTCCAAACGGTGTTCGCGGCTACGGCCGCGACGATCGTGTCCGGTGCGATGGCTGAACGCACGCGATTCGTCGCCTACCTCATCTACTCGATCTTCATCACGACGATCCTGTATCCGGTATTTGGCAGTTGGGCGTGGGGTGGGCTGTTCGATGGAGGAGGCTGGCTGGAAGCCCCGAAAGGGGGCTTCTTGTCGAAAATGGGATTGCCGGCGTTCATCGACTTTGCGGGTTCGACCGTCGTCCACAGTGTCGGGGGGTGGGCAGCGTTGGCAGGCACCATCGTGCTCGGTCCACGTATCGGCAAGTTCGCCAATGACGGACTTCCGATTCGCGGGCATTCGATGTCGCTAGTGACTGCGGGGGTGTTCATCCTGTGGATGGGGTGGTTCGGTTTCAACGCGGGGAGCACGACGGGCGTGACCGGTTCCGGGGACGACGCGTACTCGGGTGCGGGCAAAGCATTTGCGTTGATTGCCGTAAACACGAACCTTTCGGCCTGCGCCGGAGCAACGGCGGCACTACTGGTCTCGTGGTGGATGACGACGAAGCCCGACATCGGTATGTCGCTCAATGGCGTACTCGCGGGGCTCGTCGCGATCACTGCACCGTGCGCGAACGTCACGCCAGCATCAGCTCTGCTGATTGGCGCCATCGCCGGAGCGATGGTGGTCTTCAGTGTCCAGCTTTTCGATCGCATCCGCGTCGATGATCCGGTCGGCGCCGTGAGCGTGCACGGCGTTTGCGGTGCGTGGGGAACACTTGCCGCCGCAATCTTCAACGTTGAAGGCTTTTCGTTGGCCCAGCTCGTGACGCAGTTCATCGGAGTGGTCGCGGCGTTCGCGTGGTCGTTCGGTGTCGCGATGGTCTTGTTTCACGTGATCAAGTGGACCGTCGGGCTTCGTGTCTCCCAAGACGAAGAGATCGAAGGTCTCGATCTCGGAGAGCACGGCGCCGAAGCCTATCCATCGGAGCTCATTGGTTCGTAGCTTTGAAACATGGAAGAAACAATGGCCGCGAGTGACTCAAACGAGGCGTTTCCGAATGGGATGGTGTGTGAACTGCACCATCGCGGTGTGAGTTTGCTGTTAGGGGTGAGCGAGTGGGCCCGTGGAGTGCATTCGCTCGCTCTGTTAGTCGTTGGAATTCGACTGTTGCGCGGCGCTGCGCAATCGTCGGCCAAACGTCGTCGTCGTAGACTTGTTGCGCGAGGCAAACGCTTACATGTCAGTGCTGACCACAGCAAAGTGTCTCGTGCTCGACTGGCGGGTTTGCGTTTGGAACGGCTTCCCGCCAGCCTGTGTTTACAAGGGGAGTTCGCCTCCCGCCGCGCCTTCAAACCGTGGAGAGAACCGTGACGCGAGCCTCAGAAGTGCACAACAGTATCGCCCCCGGCGCGAACATTGCCAATCGCTTCGAGATACAGCGCCTGCTTGGGCGAGGCTCGATGGGGTACGTATGGTTGGCCAAGCACCTGTCACTCAACGTTGATGTCGCTGTCAAGTTCATCGATGGTGCGATTCGCCACCAGGACGAACATCGAGAGCGCTTTGCCGTCGAAGCGCGGACAGCCGCGCAAATCAACAGTCCCCACGTCGTCAAGATCTTCGACTTCGGAACCGACGACGACGGTCGACTGTTTCTGGCGATGGAGTATCTCGACGGGGCGGACGTCGAGCGATTGCTGGCCTACCGGGGCCGTCTCCCGTTGGGCACTTTACAGCGAGTCGTGGCTCACGCATGCAGCGGTCTTGCCAAGGCGCATGCGTTGGGGATTGTGCACCGGGACATCAAACCAGAGAACTTGTTCGTGTGTGGTGCTCCGGACAGTGCTGACTTCGTCGTCAAGATTCTGGACTTTGGGGTGGCGAAGGCGGGCCACGAGATCCGTCAGCAGTTTCGCGGAACGCAAGTCGGACAACTCGTTGGCAGTCCCGCGTACATGAGCCCGGAGCAGGCTCGGGGCTCGGCGTCGCTCGACGCGCGGTCGGATTTGTTCTCGCTAGCAGTTGTGGCTTACCATTGCTTGACAGGGCAATTGCCCTTCAATGGGACGGCTTTGCCCGACTTGTTGGTTTCGATTACTCATGGTGAACCTGCAGCGCCGAGCAGCTTGGTTCCCGAGCTGCCTCCTCTGCTCGACGAGTGGTTCGAGCGAGCGCTCGCGAAGCAACCACACGAGCGGTTTCAGAGCGCGTCGGAAATGGCCAAGGGCTTCTTCGAAGCCACGGGGAGCACCGAATACCGCGACAGGTTCACCTCGACCACGTACGCCGCGTCTGCCCACAGTGCAGTCGCGAGCAGGTCCACGCCGTTGACGTCGTCGAACATCACCCGGATCAACGAGCTGTCGGGCGCGATCGAGCAGGTAGCTGGGGTCACTGGCGTGCTCGGCGTTGCGTTGCTCTCGCCCGACGGGGACTGCTTGGCTCACGCGAGCTCGGTGGGAATGGAACCTCCGTCGTTTTCCGAGATGGTTCGCTTGTTGGCGCCGACTCGGGACACATTTGACGTCATGGACGCGAGCCACCCGAGCGCGATGGGCTTGCACTTCGAGTCGGCCATCGTGTTGATACGTTGGATTGAGTCGTACCCTTTGGTGGTGGTCGGGGTCGAGTCCGTGCATCCAACCGTGTTGACGCTCAGTGTTAGTGGGGCTGCCGCTCGACTAGTCGCGTTGGCTCGCGACCACGGTGGACCGGCGCGTGCCTTTCGCTCGACGCTTTCCGGTGTTGAAGAAGAGACGTCCAGCGGCATCGTCTCAACCGTCTCACCGGAGGATCTGGTCCCAGACGATCTCCTGGCGCAGACGGCGGCGATCCTGTTGTCCGGGCTCGGTCCTCGTGCGCGACTCGAGATCCACCGGGCCATCAAGCGAAATGGCTCGCCCACGTTCGGTGAATTCCCGCGTTTCGTCGATGCGGTGGCCCGCTCGTGTGGAGCGGTGGACGAAACGACGCGTGTCGAGTTGGTCGAGCAGGCGTTGGCGTTCGTACCACCCACGGTCGGGTTGCCTGAGCTGAAGAAGCCAGTCGCTCCTCCCGGCAACCCGCCGCCCCCGAAACGCCACCGAGACCGGGAGCCATCGGCGCCGACCGTCTCGCGTGTGGCTCGCGGGACCGTCGTGGCGTCGAGCCTCGATTCCGCCGTCCCGCCCCCGGGTGTGAGCTCCCTGCCACTACCGCCCAGTAGCAGCGTGCTTCCGTCCGGCCAGGGCACGAATGAGGAGCCGTTGGCACCGAAGAAGGCCCAGAAGACCTATGTCTATCGAGGAAAGGTTTACAAGATCGATGGTTGACGTCCCAATCCCGTGTGTCCGACTGCTGCAGAGTAACCGCGCGGTCCGAGGCGTTGCCCGAGCAGATCTCGACGGTACGGTGCACGATCGCGCGGGTCAACTCGACGCCGATGCGCTGTGCGCCGTGGGCGTCGTGGCTCAAGCGCAATTGAGTCAATTGGGCGAAGCGTTGAGCGCGGGCAAGCTGAAACGCTGGTATGTCGTCAGTGACGAACAGACCCTGTGGGTGAACGAGTGCGAAGACGGGGTCGTAGTGGCGATCGGGACCGAGACGAGGAACCCAGAGCCAACGTCCAAAGCGTTGGCGCGTCGTTGAGCGTCGCGGGGCCCCGTCAGCGCGTCATCGCATGGGCTTTGTGCGCTCGTCCGAGTTGCCGCTGGTCGACTTTGGGGTACATTGCCGCTCCGAGCGAAGTTCTCGGCTGTTGGATGACGGGCACGGGCGAATGACCACGAGTACCGACAAGTCGCTGGCGCGCACCGTTGGGTTGGATCCCATGGCTGCACTCGCAGTCGTCGTCGTCGACACGATGCTCTTCGGCGCCGAGACAGTCACCGTCGGAGCGGGTTGGCTAGTGACGGGGCCGATCGGCTTGCTGGTGGGTGTCGTCTGCTTGTTGCTGCAGCGCTTGCGTTACGGTGACCACTGGGGGGTGGCCGCCGCAAAGGGGATTCTGGTCGGCGTCTTGACCGCCATCCCAACGCCGTTGCCGTCGGGGTTCGTGCTGTTGAGCGGCATTGCCGGCAAATTGGGGGCGCGAGCCCATCAGCTTCCGAAGAACGAGCCGTAAATGGTCGAGCACGATTGTCGGTAGTTTTCTCGGCCCCCGTAGGGTGAGGGTCCGAAACGGCAGACGGCCACAAAGCAAAACGGCCAGGGCTGGTGCCCTGGCCGCTGTTGCTGATCCGTAAGTGGATTACTCTGCAGCTTCCTCAGCGGGAGCTTCTTCAGCAGCCGGAGCTTCCTCGCTGCTCTCTTCGCTGGCTTCCTCGGTGCCCTCTTCAGCAGCTTCCTCGGTTGCCTCTTCGGCCGGTGCGGCCTCTTCAGCCGGAGCTTCCTCAGCGGGAGCCTCAGCCGACTCGGGAGCCTCGGCCTCGGGGGTGCTGCCGCCACAAGCAACGGCGAAAACCATGGACAGCGCAGATGCGATTGCGATTGCCTTCATTTTATCCTCCTAGGATGTATCGAACTTGACCCGAAACCTCTCGGGTCGACGCTTGGATGCAACCCGGTTCTGTTTCGGCTCAGCGTCGGCGGCGAATTTCCGGATTTCCCAAATGAACCGCTTGGTCGTTGGGCCGGCAGGGCAAAGCTGCTGCGGGCTGAGCCGAAATCTGTCATCACGGCATCTACGCAATGGAACTCATGGGCGTACCCGCACTCAGACTCGTTTCTGATGGTCCTGTCAGCGGGGCGCGGTCCATTCCGCCCGAGCCCGAGGACTCACAGCTCGTGCGCGAGGCGGTGTTGGGCAAACGGTGGGCGTTCGACGCTTTGTATCGTCGTCACGCAGGGTTCGCGTTTGGCCTGGCGGTGCGCCTCCAAGGCAACAGAAGCGACGTGGAAGATTTGGTCCACGACGCCTTTCTCAAAGCGCACAAGCAGCTGGCATCCCTCCGGGATCCGGGGTCCTTTCGTTCCTGGCTGGGTTCCATCGTAGTGACGCAGGTGCGGATGCGCCTACGCCGGGCTCGGGTCTTGCGGACGTTGGGGTTCAACGCTACGGAGCCCGTCGAGCTGGAAAGTCTTGCAGCCGAGGAGGCGGGGCCAGAAGTGAGGGCGGAACTCGCTCAGATCTATGCCTTGCTGAAGGTCATGCCGGCAGACGAGCGCATCGCCTGGACGCTTCGCAACGTCGAGCGGCATCGCCTGGAAGAAGTCGCCGCACTGACGGACTGCTCCCTGGCCACGGCAAAACGTCGAATTGCGCGGGCGCAACGCTTCCTCAGCGATCACTTCGTCCCCACGAGTACGGAGGCTGCCGATGTCTGAGGATGGGCGCTTTCCGTCATTCGAACGGAGTGATCTCAAAGACTACTCTTCTTCGCCTGCGGTCGATCGCGTCTGGCAGCGGTTGGACGCGAGCTTGGATGAACGCCCCGCGCGGCAATCGCGCCGTTCTGGATTCGTTTGGGCGACCGCGGCCGCTGCGGCCACGTTCGTCGGCGGGATCTGGGTGGGGCGACAGGCATCTTCGCCCGACCTCGGAGTGACTGCGATGGTCAGCGCCGAACCCAGCCAGCTGGGTGGGGGCGCGTGGACCGAGCTGCAGTTCGAGCCTGTCGCGGCGCCGGTGAGCGAGGCGGTGACGGAGGCCGAAGAACCTGAGCATGTCGTGCGCGGAGCACATCGAGGTCGCTACCCACGCTTGGACCCGAGCTCTCGCAAGCCGACCCGGAGCGTCGACCCCGCCGTGCCCGAACCCGTCGCGACCGATGACGGTACAGTCACGCCCCCCACCGTCGACACCCCGTCGAACGCACCCGCGGAGGCGTCGGTCGAACCGCCGAAGTGGCAGCGGCTCGCCAATGGCGGCGAGTACGAAGCGGCGTCTTTCGAATTGAGCCAGCTCGGTGGCTTCGAGACGGTGTTGGCCAAGTCCAGCCCCGAACAGTTGATGCTGCTGGTTGACATTGCGAGGGCGACCGGCCAGCGGCAACGCGCCATCAGTGCCTTGCGTCGGGTCGTGGGTGAGTTCCCGTCAGATCCCAACGCTCCGATCGCCGCCTGGAGTTT
Source organism: Deltaproteobacteria bacterium (assembly GCA_003235365.1). GTDB lineage: Bacteria > Myxococcota_A > Polyangia > Polyangiales > Polyangiaceae > SZUA-265. Next base: position 15,036 of record QJWJ01000113.1, on the reverse strand, counting down.
GGGCACGCTACTCGAGACGACTGGTGACAAGCGCGGAGCCAACGAGGCGTTCGCTGCTTACCGGGCTTTGTCCCCGCAGGGGGATTTTGCCGAAGACGCCCTTGTCCGCCAGCTGCGAAGCGCGGTACAGCGGCGGGAACGTGATTTGGCTCGGGAACTGGCCAGCCAGTACTCGCATGACTTCCCCGAAGGAACGCGACGCGACGAGGTGGCTCGTTGGATGGTCGTGTTGGAGGCAGCGGATACTGGTGGCGATGCGGACGCGGGGGCGCCAGAAGAGGCGTTCCCCGAGCTGGAGCAGCCTCCGCGTCCTACTGAGCCCCCGCAGGCCCCTCCGCACCCTTGAGCGGCTGGCCACTCGCGCGTGCGGTGGCCGAGCTCGCTCTGGGTCGAGCCGCGCTTTGCGGTTCGTTCCGGCCGCGCTCCGGTGTGCGTTGTTGCTGGGCGTGAGTCTGTGTTTCTGCGCCCACGTAGCTCAGGCAGCCACAGTCGTCGAAGTCGAGCGAGCGACCCAGGACTGGGTCGACGGCGCGCTCGCGCGACGGCTGGTCGTTCTCGAGCTCAGCGACGTCGATGTGCCCGCGCCACTCGATGCGCAGACCAAGAGCAGATCGCCTGGTCTGTACGTTCGCATCCTCGAGGCCGAGGATCGTTTGGTGGTCGAGCTGTGGGACCGTGGTGAACTGCAGGGTCAGCGCCGCTTGTCGCTCAGCGGCAGTCCTCCGTTGATGGCGCGGCGGATCGCCCTGGCCGCTGGCGAACTCGCGAGACGGCTACGTGAACGGCGCTTGACCGAGGCTCGAGCGCACAAGCGGCGCCTGCAGCGAGAAGAGGAGCGGCGGCGGCGGCCCCAGTTCGTTCCAATTTGGGGACGTCCCTTCCTGCGTGCGAGCGCGTCCGTAGCAGTGACGACCGGAGGCAAAGCGCTGGTATTCGGACCACAGTTGGTCGGCGGATTGCGTCTGCATCGAGGACCCGAACTCGCCGTGGGGGTGGGGCTGTTCACCGGTCCCCTGACGGACATCGCCGGCGATCCGTGGCTCGAATGGTACGAAGTGCAACTTCGGCCGAGCTATCCGATGCAGTTCGATTGGGGCACGCTGCGAGTCGGGCCGCTGTTGTCTGTTGCGAGTGTACACCTGGTGGATGCCAGTCGCGACGAGGCGGGCCGCCACTCGGAGACGTGGTCCGGCAAGGCTGCGCTCGATGTCGCGTGGGCGTGGCGTCTCGGGGGACATCGCGCCCTCGAAGTCGGCGTCGAAGCGGGAGCGCTACTTCGACGTGTTCCGGTCATTAGCGACGGACAGCGTGGCGATCTGCAGGGGCTGTGGGGTGCGGCCTCGTTGGCGTTGACCTTTCCGTGAACGTCGAGACAGGCGCGCCAGCGCTGGGAATGGCGAAGCGCGGCGTTTCAGTGCCGCTGAGTCGCCGATTCTTGGGTGGTGGGTTGTCACCGTTGCAGCCGCTGCTCGATGGAATGTGTCGAGACGCGACATCCCGCGAGGGCAAGCGTCTCGACCCAGCAAGACGATGGACGTGATGCCACCATGAATCGGCCAACGTGCGGGCATCGCGACCCAACGGTCGTCTCGGCGGGCGACGGTCACGTGACCTCGGAGCGCTCCCCGGGTTGGCGCGGCGCCACGATGGAACAGATCCGGTGATCTCTGAGTGTGAACCGTTTCGTTCCACTGTGGCTGCGCTCGACCGATCGAGGGCAGGGGGTGGGCACAAAGACCCCGTTTCTGGCGAATGCTTGTGATAGTCGACACCGATGTCGTCGTGCTCACGTACACTGCGTCGCTGTGCCACCCTCGGCGCATTGCTGGGAGCGCTCAACGCCTGTGAGCGCGTCGAGCGATCGTACCTTTCCGGAGGTGACGACGCCGGGGCCACCGTTGCTCGGCCGAGTGCCATGCCGTCCCAGGTGGCCGACTCGGGCACATCGCCCCGGCCCAACGCACCCACCGGAGACCCGGCGGATGCAGGCGGGGGCGATGTGGAGTCGCCGGCAGTCGCAACGCCGGCAAAGGACGGCGAGACCGCTGACGATCTGACACCCGCCGTGGGCGACGGAGGCGCGCCGCGCCAGTCCGGGCCCAACGGTGACGGCGTGCGTGACGCCGGCGCGACGATTGCTGACGGTGGGGCTCCGAACGCCGCGGGTCCGATGGAAGCTGCTGCACCCGGAGTGTCCACATCTTGCGGCGATTCGATCGTTGCCGGATCCGAAACTTGCGACGACGGCAATCGCGAGTCACTGGATGGTTGCAACTCTCAGTGTCAAGCGGAGCTCGGTTGGTCGCTCACTTTGCGAGGAGTTCTCGACCCTGCGTTCGATCCGGCAATCACTCGGTACACCGTGCGGTTGCCGTTGTTCGTCGAGACGTTGAACGTGATTGCCAGTGCCCCCTCGGGTGTGGAGTTGGCCATCGATGGTGCGAGCTTGGCCGCTGACGGTGCTTGGGGATCGCCGGCGTTGCCAGTTGGCGAGTCGGAGATCGTCCTTCAGGCGCTGATCGATGGCGAGGTCGCCAAGAGCTATCACATGCTCGTGACGCGCACAGAACCCGAGCAGTACTACTTCAAGGCTTCCAATACCGGTTTCGGAGACCAGTTTGGCGAGACGGTCGCGATCAGCGGCGACGGCAATACGCTGGCCGTTGGCGCACCCGAAGAAGACAGCAGCGGAGCGCCGGCCGACTCGAGTACGCCGGATGAGGAGGCAACCGCCGCCGGGGCCGTCTACTTGTTTCGGCGTAGTCCCGGTGCAGGCTGGGTCCAGCAAGCGTTCATCAAAGCGCACCAACCGGGAGCCGATGATCGCTTTGGGGGGAGCGTGGCGCTGAGTGACGACGGTAACCGGCTCGTCGTTGGCGCGCGAGGCGAAGCCGATGGCGGTTGGCAAATCGGGAACACCGAGCTGACCAACAACTACGCCCCTGGGTCCGGTGCGGTTTACGTCTTCGACTTCGACGAATCGGGTCAATGGAAACAGAAGGCCTTCATCAAGGCGTCCAACTCCAGGGATGGAATCGGCTTTGGCAATGCCGTGGCTTTGAGCGCCGATGGCAGCACCCTCGTCGCGACTGCCGACTCCGAAGGCGGAAGTGTCGGCGGTGTGGGATCCGGCGAGGATACGGATACGAAACTTCCCGGTTCCGGTGCGGCGTACGTATTCGTTCGCGGCAGTGCTGGCGCCTGGTCGCAGCAGGCATACATCAAAGCGGCCCAACCCGGAGAGATAGACTTCTTTGGCGACCGTGTGGCAGTCAGCGGCGACGGCACCACCGTCGCGGTCGGAGCTTATTGGGAGGACAGCAGCGTCGGAGGCGTCGTCAACGGCAGCCTCGGCGACGTCGGCGCGGACGACGAGCTGAGTAACTCGGGTGCCGCTTACGTGTTTGCTCGTGACGCGAAGGGCGCTTGGTCGCAGCAAGCGTTCATCAAGGCGTCCAATCCCAGTAGCGGCGACGAGTTTGGAAGAGCCCTTGCACTCAACGGCGATGGGACGGTGCTTGCGGTGGGGGCACATCGAGAAGATGGTGCTGGCAGTGGGGTCAGCGACGGCGCTGCCAACGATGACTTGGGGAGTGCCGGCGCCGCCTACGTGTACGAACGCGACGGGAACCGCTGGTCGCAGGTGGCGTACGTCAAAGCGTCGAACCCAGGCAACGGCGATCAGTTCGGATTTTCCGTGGCACTCGATGCTCCGGGCCGTCTTCTCGCAGTTGGTGCTTACAAGGAAGATGGCGCGGCAACGGTGCTCGGCGACGGCACCGACACCGAAAACGGCTCGTATGATTCGGGCGCCGTTTACGTGTTCGAGCGCACGCAATCTTGGAGCCAGCGTGGCTACGTCAAGGCATTGAACAGCGGCGAGGGCGACTACTTCGGGTGGAGTGTCGCCCTGAGCGCCGACGGATCCGCGCTGGCTGTCGGTTCACGCGCCGAAGAATCGAGTGAGTCAGGCCTGAATGCGAACCCGAACGACGATGGGGCGAACCTAGCGGGCGCCGTGTACGTGCTCCAGTGATGTTTCGACGACGATCAGCGTGTCGGGTGTCGGCATCGACTGATGCCGTTCGACCCGACTGCCATGCGCGTCCTCGCGAGGTCCCTTTCGTCGCTGCTGATTGGGACCTCGCGCGAAGCCGTCGCGGCGGTTCGGTTCAATGCCGGCGGCGGTGCGGTTCGTCGAGTCGAGCCTGGGAAGACAAAGCTCGGACCAAGGCAACGTTCGTTCGACACTCGGAAAGCGTGCGGAACCCTTCCCCCGAACTCGCGACGTTCTCGCCGTGGGCATCTTTGAGCCGCCAGCGGTACTCTTTCGCCTTGTCTTCGTAAATCTCGAACGCGCCGACCTCGTTCGAGTCGTCTCGGTGAAGCCGAACGTGCGCGCGGTGTGCGTCCATTCTTTCACGGATGTACTCCGCCAATGCTCCCTGAGTGGACGGCAGTTCCACATCTTTGCAACCTGAATCCCCGTGCCCCTCGAGGTGACAAAGCGTTTTCGCCATTTCGCGTTGGGGTTCAGTAACTTGACGCATCCATGGTGCTGTTTCGGACGCGTCGGGTGGTTCCTTCGTGCTCTTGCTCTTGCTCGTGCGTTCGCGCAGCCACGTTTGTTCCGCTTTGCCGGGGAGATCTGGCCGCTGCAGCACTTGGGGCGTGTCCGTCCGCGGCGAGTCCAACTCTTCCAACAGGTGCGAAAAGGTCTTTGCTTGTGCGTCCCGTCGCGTCAGGAAATTCGGGAGCCCATACAACTGTTTGAGGGTGGCGAGCACGGAAGTGTGCTGCAGCTGATCCGAGCAAACGCTTCCCTTTCTGATCCATGGGGAAATCAACAAGCAGGGCACGCGCAACCCGAGCCGCTTGAAGTCGAATTCGTAGTCTGGGTCGAGCAGGTACTTGTCCCGATCGCTCTTCTTTGCTTGGGCTTTGTCGTAGTCGGTGGGCGAGCGGTACTCGTCGGGGGCTTGCACTCCCTTGGCCGGAGGCTCCACGTGGTCGTAGAACCCGCCGTGCTCGTCGAACAAGAGGATGAACAGCGTGCTCTCCCAGTTCTTGCTGGCTCTCAACGCCTCGTACACGTCGGCGATGAGGTATTCCCCGTACCGGACGTCTTCGGGGGCGTGTTCAGAGTTTGCCCGCTCCTGTGAAGTGTTGACGTAGCGCGGGCACAAGAATGAATACGTCGGCAGGTCGTCGCCGGCTACCTGCTTGAAGAAAGTGTCGAACGTGCGAATGTTGTCGATTTGCTTGCGCACCCAGTTGAATTGGTTCGAGTCTGCCAGGTCGTAGTAGTAGACGGCCCAGGTGTGGCCTGCGTCATGCAGGTTCTGGTAGATGGTGCGCGCATCCAGCGGTCGGTCCCAGACGTTGTGAGTGAAGCCTTCCGACGTTGCCGCGTGCATGAATAGGCGATTGGGTTCGGTTGGTCCGGGCACTTCCGAGAACCATTGATCGCAAACGCAAAACTGCTGGGCGAGTGTGGAGATTACAGGCAGCTGCTCCGCGGTGAAGCAGGCTAACGGCAATCCACTCTCCTCTTTCGAGGGATCTTTGACGTGCGCCGAGTACTCGAGGGTCTTCGAGTAGCTGGAGATGAATCCATTGAGAACCTCCGGTGTGAGGCCCTGACTCGACTTGGGTTTGACTTTGGCCCCAAACAGCTGCTCCGTTGCTGCCGGGAAGGAGTGGCTGGGCCCTCCGTACCCGTTGGAAGGAACATCCTTCGTCGGGACCGCGAACGGGGCGTTCAGAGTCACGTCGAAACGTTCACTGTCTGACTTCGTCGGGTCCACAAGGTTGAAGAACGCCTTCGGTTTTCCCGACGCGTCCAGTATTCCATTCACACCCGGCAACGTGCCCAGCATGTGGTCGAAAGAACGGTTCTCCAACATCAGAACCACGACGTGTTTGATTCGTTCTGCTGCCTTGTTTGTCATGACGATACCTCCTCCGTTGAATTGAAAGCGCTGTCGCGGCAATCATGTTGATTGCCGCGACAAATCAACACCCCAGCGCACCGAGCTGCGAGCAAGAGTGCTCGAACGTGGCCCCGAAAAGCGCCCTCACCCCCGCTGGGGCGATTTTTCGGGGCATTTCCGTGCACTGGCAAGCTGATCGGTGCTCTAGGGTGTTGCACGTCTGGTTTCGGCGATCTGTTGTGCTTCTTGCTCGGACGCGGCACGTCGGTCGGGATGCGAGCGCGAAGAAGCACGGGCCTCCGACTCGATGGGTGGTCAGCTCCGTCACTCGCTGCGGCGCGGTAGTTTGGTGTGCACGCGATTTGCTGCTGCCACCTTCTGAGCTCTGTGGCGTTGCCACTGCCCCCACTGCGCCAGGGAAATCGACAGCTGCAACGAGTAGTCCAGCGAGATCCAACGCCCTGGCAGCCCATCTGGGTAGTTGGGGACCTTCGCTCCGAGCACGTTCACCGGACCATCGGGTCCCTGAACGGTGGTATCGAATGGGGCTGCTGCAGGCGTGCTGGCGAAGTACAGCGAATCCATTTGCGCGAACGTGATTCCGCTCTGCTCCTGAGCCGCAGTCTGGGTTCGGTCTCGCCCGTTGGTTGGCTGTTTGGCGTCGGGCGTGACGCACTCGAAAGTCAGGTCGCTTCCAAATTGACTGAGCAGCGGTGGCGTTGCGAGATTGTCGTCCGGTCGGGATGCTGTGCCGTGACACGACATGCACGAGCTGTTGGCGTTGTCGGCCGGCCCGTTGAGGCGGAAGTTGCAACCCAGGTGTCCAGGGCGTTGGTATTGCGTTGGCCCCCCGATCGAGTTGAGCTCGTCCACCACGTCCCAGAAGATGACCTCCTGGGTGAAGCCATTGGCTCTCGGATCTTTCGGATGGTCGTGGGCCAAAGCTCCGGACGGGGGCTGGTCGTTGCCCCACATGACGCCGAGCAGACTGATCCGATTCCACGGTTCGGGCTCCTGCGCTTTTCGGCGGCCATCAGCCACGAAGGTGCCGTAAACCCACTGCGTGCCAGGCGCTCTGGAGTCCTTGACGGCGAAGTCAAACTGAAGGAGGCGGACCGGCGCGTACTTCGTCGTGCTGCGTGGGCATTGTTGGCTCTGCTGTTGCATCGTGCACTGCGCGGCTTTGCCAGTCCTCTTGGCACCCTTGGGTGGGGCCTTCGTCGGATCACAGCGACAGAACGTCGGGTCGGAGATGTTCGCCTGCCACGAGGGTAGACCCGCCAAGATCGGCATCTGCTCGACGCTTGCCGTGTTGAACAGCGGTTTTCCGACTACCGAACCTTCGGGGAACGAGAGGTCTTTCGTTGGTGCGGTTGCCTGTCCGTCGTGCCAAACCTGTCCCAGCGCATACGCGGCTTGCTGATTGAAAAGGCCGACTGCCCACATGGTGGACGCGACGCCGTCGGGTGCCGCGCTCAGGGAGAAGGTTACTGGGGCCTCACGCGTGAGGCCATGAGTGAATTCCCGCCCCGAGAGCGGGTCATAGGTCTGAAAGGGAACGTTGTACCATGGTCGCCAAGGGTTGTCGCACACTGCCCAATCTGGCTGACCAGGTTGGTTGATGTTGCCTTCCTGCATGTACCGCATGACCGCCCACCCGTACTCGAGCGCCAACTTGCTGCGTTCGTCACGGTCTGTTTGGGGTTGGAATAGCGGAGCGAAGCGCGGGGTCCGCCAAGGCTGCGCCTCGGGTTGGTCGACCAACGTCTTTGGAAAGGCGTCCGACAACCTGAAGATGGGGCCCTTCCAATCGCTTGGGGGAGCATTGGAGATGGTCTGCTGTTCCCACTGCTCGGGAAACGCTGGGTCTTGCCAGTAGCTCGGGTACTTGCCCATGCATGTATTGCCCACTGGTGTTGGTTCAATGCGCGGCGCTGCATCAGGCGCTTTGACCGAAGGGGCTGTGGTGGGTTCCACGGCGACGGCTTCTCTCGCTGCGGGTGTTGTCGGTTCCTGTGTGCTTGGAGTGGTCTTCGTGCATGCGAACTGTTGGCCGCATGAAATGTACGCGACGGCTAGTGTTGCCGTTGTGTGTGTTGAGCGACGACTTGGAATCGTGATCATGGTGTTCGCGAGTATGTCGTCGGCGGGCAACGCAGCGCAAGTGGCGTCATTGTTCAAGTGGTGGTGTCGTGGGTTTACGCATAGCGGTGTGAGGTGTGTCACATGTGTTGAAGTTTGTTTGCTGCGCGTATGAATGTCGGCTTGCAATGAACGGCGTGTGTCGGTATCTGTTCATCCGAGAGGCTGGGAGAGATTATGGAGGTCGACTCGCGCAAGTGCGCGATTGCCGTGCTCGTCACGGCTTTCGCTTCAGTTCCAACGTGCTTGCTGCACGGATGCAAGGACGCGGGAAAGGCACCTCGTGGAGGCGTAAACTCGCCTGCCTCCACCATTCAGGTCACGAGTTCAGCGGTCGAAACCAAGACGCCGCCGGTCGAGGCACGGGTCGAAGTGGACCCACAGCAGCTGAAGTTGGAGCAGCTGGTGCTCTCGAAGGGTTATCAAGAAGATGGCTGGCAGAGTCAGCCGGGGCACTTGTCCGGAGTGGCTCCTCACACCGTCCACGGGTTCGTGGAGGTGCACTTCGACCAAGCCATCTCAGCGTGGCTACAAGCACAACCGCTGCCCAAGAACCCGACGGCCATTCCCGAAGGGGGGACGATTGTCGCGTTGCAGTATGGTCCCGCCGATGATGCGGGGAAGCGCGCGGTCGTGGGCGCCCGGGCGATGGTGCGCAGTGCTGGAGCGAGCAAATCGTCGACTGACGGTTGGTTCTGGAGCACCATGTCATTCAAGTCGGAGTCCGGCAAGATGGTGGTGGATCGCGAGCGCTCCGATGGCATGGTCGCCAACTCGTCCTGCTTCGCGTGCCACGCGTCGGCGAACGACTCGATGGTATTCCTGGATGCTCAGGGGCCGCTTCCGAGTTCCCATGTGGACGAATGGAAGCCCGACGCCGATTTGGCACCGCGAGTGACGCCCGTTCCCGAGCGTCAGCGCATCGCGGCACGAGCTAACGCGGACCCTGAGTTTCTGAGCTATTACGACATCAAAGACGAACCAACGTTACCCCCGGACGAGTTCTTTCCATCGCAACAGTTCGATCACGCGTGGTCGGGCAAGACCGGCGGCGCCAACTCGGACCAGATCGCTTCATACATCACGTCGGATCAATGTCGAGGATGCCATGGCGCCGCCGAGCTGTTGTCCAACACTTCACCGGACATGTGGTACCCGGAGCCCGACCCCGAGCAAGCGTTGGTCGACGGCACCAGCACCCCTGATGCGAAGACTTACCGGAACTTCTCGGCGCACGGCGAATGGAGCGCGTCGCTGAACGCACTTTCCGGTAGGGATCCGGTCTGGCACGCGCAAGTGGACTTCGAACGACGCTTGCGTCCGGAGCTGGCTGATTTCACGACTGACACTTGCTTCTCCTGTCATGGCCCGATGGCTGGTAGGCAGTTGAAGATCGACGAGGGTGAGGATGCGCTGTTCACCATCGACAAGTTCTACTCGACCGCCGGCAAGGACTCCAAGTACGGCGCGCTGGCTCGCGACGGCGTTTCCTGCGCCGTTTGCCATCAGATTGCTTCTGATGAACTCGGCGTCGACCCGAAGTTCGAGAAGCTGGGCGAGCACTACAGGATCCCCAGTGATCTGAAGACCTATACGGCGATGTTCCCCAATCCTGGGTCAGATACTCCGTTCTGGGGCCCCTACTCCGACGAGAACATCGCATCGGCCGCCATGGACCGTACACTGGGACGGCGCGCCAAGTACGGAAACGTCGTCAAGGGCAGCGCGCAGATCAGAGAGTCGAAGCTTTGTGGCTCGTGTCACACCGTGTTGGTTCCCGCGCTCCCTGTTGGGTACCAGTTACCGGAGCAGTACAAGACGCCATTCGAAGACCCGGCAGTGCACTTGGCGTTTGAGCAGACGACCTACTTCGAGTGGCGCAACAGCGCCTACGAAAACGAAATCGACTCGAAGCGTAATGGCTCAATCACTTGTCAGGGTTGCCACATGGCGTCGCACCACGACCCGAAGGCAAAGAAGAACCTCGCGGAACGCATCGTCAACATGGAGAGTGACCGGTTTCCACCCGTGCGCGGGCGCTCGGACGCGTCGATCAGCTTTCAGAAACACGACCCGATCTATCGCCACGTCTTGCTGGGGATCAATCTGTTCGTCTTCGAGATGTACGAGCAGTTCCAACAGCCGTTGGGTGTTCTGGGGCCGGATCCGCGCACACCCAAAAACACGCTGGACCCCGTACTCAACGCACGCGATTGGATCGAGAACCACGCTGAGCGAGCCACAGCAGAGGTGCGCGTCACCGGATTGGCGGAGAAGGGAGACCAGCTCGAGGCCGAAGTGGAGGTCACCAACTTCGCGGGGCACAAGTTCCCTACGGGCGCTGGATTTCGCCGCGCGTTCCTGACGTTCGAAGTGCTGGATGGTTCGGGCAAGGTCCTGTGGGCGTCGGGGCGCGCCAATTCGCTGGGGGTGATCCTCGGCCCGGATGGCAAACCCCTGGAGAGTGAAGAGACTCTCGACCCGTCCCGCAGCCAACCGCACCATCAGGTCATCACGGCGCCGACTCAGGTTCAGATCTACGAGGTGCGCGCCCAGGACAGCGAGGGTAAGCTGCAAACGACGGTTCTCGGCATCTTCGATGAGCAGAAAGACAACCGCATCCTCCCGCTCGGGTGGTCGTCAGTCGAGAATCCGAAGGGGCCGAGTCGCAACCTGTTTGCCATGGCGCCGCACGGTGCCGCCGCTGATGACCCCGACTATCAAAAGAACTCTGCGAATGGGCAGGACCACGTCACGTATCGAGTCCCGCTTTCTGAGATATCCGGCTGGTCTAGCGTGCGCGTGCAGTTGTTCTACCAGACGATTCCCCCGTACTACCTTCGCGACCGTTTCCAGACCGGCAGCGACAAGAGGTTTCCCGTGGAGAGGGACATGCGACGTCTCATCCACATGGCGAGTCGGTTGAACTTGGCCGACACCCCCGCCGCCGGGTGGAAGCTCGGCGTAGGACGCCCCGCTGCCTTGAAGAAGGGTCAAGCGCCGCAGCGACGCCTGACCCAGAAGGATGTCCGCAAGAAGCTTCAGGAGCACTACGACTATCTGGACCTGTGAGCCCCACATCGGGGTTCGTTCAGCGTCTTGCCATTGCAGAGGAACACATGCCGAATACTAGTCCGCCGACTTGGAACGACGTGAAGCGACTCTTTCAGGGCGTGGACATCGCCTACATGAAGATGTTGCAGTATCCGCTGGACGACTATCTGTTCGTTGCGCAGAACGCTCGAACCCTGCTCAGCAGGTTGCGAGACGGGTCCATGCCACCGCGGCCGTTCAACGCTTGGACTCCAGAGATGCTCCAACAGTTCGAGGCATGGATTGAGGGTGGTTTGCAGCGGTCCGATGCTGCAGTTGCTGAGAGGTACGCTGGATTCATACGCTTGTCGGAATTTTTGACCGGTTTCGATGATTTGCACGAAAACCCAGAGCTTGCTGAAGAGTATTACGAGCGTTTGGCGACGTGGCCAAGTTCCGATGCGCCCGCGGTGGACCCAAAGATCCTCGAGCGCCTCATTCGAAGTTACGAGGCAGACCCCAACTCGTTCGAGCAGGACGTCCTACCCATCGAGGCGAACGCCTCCGTGGCCAAGACGGTAATTCTGCTTTGGTACACGGGTGCGTTCATCGACCTATCTAGTGGGTTTCCGGTCTCGCCACCGACGGGGGCCGAGCCCGCGACCGGCGGACAACAGTACCCGAAGGGCCTGGTGTGGCGAGCGGTGCTAGCTCACCCCATGGCATACAGCGCGGAGGGTTATCGGGGTGAAGATGGCAAGTATCACTTGTCGGGGCGCCCGTACTGGGCAGCTGAGCCGAAAGCCGATGGAACGGATACCGGGTTAGGCCCCGAGTCGTACAAGCCTTGAAGCACACGGTCGAGAATCACTAGAGCACCGATCAGTTTGCCTGTGCACGGAAGTGCCGAAAAATCGCCCCAGCAGGGGTGAGGGCGTCTTTCGGGGCCACGTTCGGGCACTCTTGCTCGCAGCTCTAGGTTGTTGATTTGTCGCGGCAATCAACATGATTGCCGCTCTAGCGGGAGAAGCGTCATGAGTGAAGACACTGAGTATGATGTGGTGATCGTGGGCGCGGGCGCGTCCGGGGCAATGTGTGCCAACGCTCTGTCTCGGGAAGGACTCAAAGTACTGGTGCTCGAAGCCGGGCCCGCAATGCGGCATCCCGAGGATCACGTCGAAACGTTCTATCGCGCTGACACCAAGTCGCCTGACTCGCCGTGGCCAGCGACGCCCGACGCGCCTCGACCCAAGGTAACTGACATGGCGATTCGCGACACGTTTCGCGATCGCAAGTACTACATGCAGCAGACGGGCAAGATCCCTTTCAACAGCACGTACGAACGACTGGGGGGCGGCACGTCGAACCACTGGTTGGGCACGTGCTTGCGGCACGTTCCCAACGACTTCAAGCTGAAGTCGACATACGACAAAGGCGAGCAGGGGCAGGACGGCCCGTTGCTCCAGTACGCTCGTGATTGGCCTTTGACCTACGACGAGCTCGAGCCTTGGTACTACCGGGCGGAACTCGAGGCCGGGGTCTCCGGCAACAGCGAGGAGTATGATGGCTACCTCGGAGCCAAGCGCAGCCATCCGTATCCCATGGACGAGATCCCGTTGAGCTACTCCGACCAGCGACTGGCGGCCCGCTTGAATGGCTATGCGGTTGAGGGCGTGAAGATCGCCGTGATGAGTACACCTCAGGGGCGCAACTCGAGAGAATATCCGACGGTCGACGACGCTCGTCGGCACAAACTCGGCGGGGTCGATACGGGCCCCGCGCAACCGGTGCAACGGTTTCTTCGGTATCGGTGCTTGGGCAACTCGAGCTGCATTCCCGTGTGTCCGATCCAAGCGAAGTGGGATGCGACGACGCATCTGGCGCGCGCGACGGAGGCATACGAAGACGAGAGCTATCCGAATCGCGTTCCGGCTGAGGTTCGCTACAAGAGTGTCGTATACCGAGTGGTGGTGGGCGACGACGATCAGGTCGAGCAGTTGTCGTACAAGGACTACAGCGACGCCAATGCCGTGCAGGATCGTTCGGTGCGCGCAAAGGTCTACGTGCTCGCTGGGCATGCCATCGAAACGCCCAAGCTGCTGCTGATGTCACCCTGGGCAAAGGGCGGCAAGACCAAGACGGTCGCCAACACCAGCGATCAGGTCGGAAGAAACTTGATGGATCACGTGATCCATCTCAGTTGGGGGTTGGCAGACGAACCTTTGTACCCGTTCCGCGGTCCGCTCTCGACGACGGGGATCGGCGAGTTTCGGGATGGTGCGTTTCGTTCATCGCGTGCGGCATATCGCATCGAGGTGGGCAACGACGGTTGGGTTTGGCCAGCAGGAGCCCCTCAGAAGACCGTGTGGCAGGTCATGAATCTGGACAACCCTGCGACGCAGGATGACCCGGGCATTGGAATCATCAACAAGTTCTACAAGCGACCCAAGACGCCAGATGCGCCGCGCAAATGGTACGGGAAGGAGCTGCGTCGGGCGGTCGGGGAGGTGGTGACTCACCAGGTGCGTATGGCGGTTGAACCCGAAGCGCTGCCGCTGCCGACGAGCAACGTCACGGTGCCCCAAAACCCGAGCAGCGACCAAGTGGACCATCTCGGATTGCCGAAGCCCCAGGTGCACTACGACGTGTCGGAATACACGAAGCGGGGGTTTGCCCACGGCCAAGAGGCGCTGCAGAAGATCTTCGAGCGCCTGGGCGTCGACGAGATTGCGACGACCCTCGTCGGCTTGAAGCTGGCGGCGGCGCAGTTTCACTACGATGGCAAGGACTACGAGTACGGGGGCGCCGGACACATTGCGGGCACGTACCGCATGGGCACGGACGAGACGGACAGCGTCGTCGACGCCGACTGCCGGGCACACGACCACCGCAACTTGTTCATGTTGGGTTCCGGCGTCTTTCCCGCTTTGGGTACGGCAAACCCGACGTTGACCATCATGGCATTGGCGTTGCGTGCCGCGGATACCATCGTTGCCGAGCTACGGGCCTAGGCGAAGGCAATCCATTTCGAAGGGAACGCGAGATGACTCACGCTCAACGACCATTCGACCACGTGTTGATCATCATGTTCGAGAATCAATACCGTGGTTACGTCATGCGCAACGAGTACTTTCGCGGTTTGGCGAGGCAAGGCATCGATCTGTGCAACTTCCACGGCGTGATGCACCCATCCCAGACGAACTACATCGCGTCGATCGCGGGGGAGCTGTGCAACGTCAGCGACGATGAGCGGCCATCGCCTCTGCCTCAGCGCACGATCGTCGACCTGATTGAAGAGTCTCCACTGGGTCTGGAGTGGCGTGCTTACATGCAGAGCTACATCCCGCAGAATCACACCTGGTCGGCCGACATGGTGCCACAGGACCAGTACCCCTACGTGATTAAACACAACCCATTCTCCTCGTTTCAGTCGATCATCGAACGACGTGAGCGCTGGGAGAAAATCGTCGATGAGAGTGCGTTCTGGAGCGACCTGCAGAACCGACGTTTGCCCAACTACGCGTGGTTCACTCCCAACATGTGGAACGATGGCCACTACCTGGAAGGAACGAAGCAAGAACCCGAGGCGCGGGCGCCGGCTTTGGTCGACCAGGCCGCGCGCTGGCTGCGGGCCTTCTTCGGCGCGCTGCGTTTTCCTGGTCCCCATTCGCACTTGCCGTCTCGCACGTTGGTCGTCGTGACTTTCGACGAAGCCGACTACGAAGCTGCTTTCGATGTGGGGCGCAAGTACACCTATGACGGACCCAATCAGGTGTATACCGTGCTGTTGGGCGACGAGGTCGACCCCGCCGTGTACGCCGAAGGCTACAACCACTACAGCTTGCTCAAGACCGTTGAAAAGAATTTCAATCTGGAAGACCTCGGCAAGAACGACCGTCACGCCAGCTGGATGCGATTCCTCTGGGGT
>QJWJ01000255.1 GCA_003235365.1 Deltaproteobacteria bacterium | reverse complement strand
CGTGGCGCCGCCATTGATCGACTTGAACAGCTTGTTGGTGGCGCTGTCCTCGCCTGTTTTCCGAGATGCGCCAACCAGCACCATTGTGCTCTTGGTCTGACCGGAGACGATTGGTGCAGTCTCGACGCAGAACGGTGACTGCAGTTCTGGCCCGCCCATTCCGCCGATGACTCTCAATCCACCGGGTGCGTAGTTCTCATCGGAGTGAGTGATCGCACCAGTGAGGCCGCCCTCTCGGTTGGCAAATGCCATAGCATTGATATAGCCTGCGGAGATGCCTGCATCTGGAGACGTCAAGTAGCCAGTGAACGCAAGCACGAGCCAGTACTCGAACTCAGGCAACCACACGGCGTGCCGATGCGTGAACATCGGTACGTTGCCGCCCGGCTGCTGGAAGGCTGACCACGCGTTGAATAGAGCGAGCTTGCCGGCGACGCTCGACACCCCTGGAGAAACCGCCGTCGACGACGCTCCGCCGCGCAGGACCATCAGTACGAGGTTCGCCGTGGTGGTCCCGAACGTCCACGATCCGGACTTGCGGTCCGCGATCTCAGAGAACTTGATCTCGAACCACGTTGTTAGATCGACGACGCTTTCGACCTTCCACGTTACCCAGTTTTCGACAGCGTCGACCTCGAATGCGCGCACGCGATCGCCGACTTGCAGCGTTGGCCACACTTCGGAAAGGTCGCGATTGTCGACTGTGTTCGCGTTGACGTAGAGCGATGTGCTTCCGCCGACCGTAGAGGCATTGAGCTTTGCGAAGCCGCTGCCAGGATCGGTCGCGTCGATCGCTGTTTTGAACGTGACGAGTGCGGACTCACCGCCAGGGTAGCCATTGGGTCCCACTGCTCCGGTGGCTCCAGGCGCTCCGTCAGAGCCATTGGTGCCATTCGTCCCGTTCGTTCCAGCTGCACCAGCGGCTCCGGTGTCGCCCTTGTCGCCCTTCGGGACGAACAGCACACGCAGCGCCCCGTCGTCGGTCGGGAACGTTCCGAATGCAACGAGTGAGATGATCCCCACCGTGTAGTACCCGGAACCAGAGAACGAAGTCACCGCAGCAACAGCCAGCGCTGTCGATCCCGCAGAGATGATCGCGTAGCCCTTGACCGTGCTAGTGGAGTCGTCCCAGGTCTCCAGCCAAGCGGCTACAGGCGCGCCATTGGAGTCCTCGTCGTTGATGTAGAGGATCGTTTTTGCGGCATTGAACGACAGGTGGCCATCGCCGGGGTCGGCCGCGCCAGTGCTCGGGTTGAAGGTGTAGGGTATCCCGCCTCCACCACCGTTTGCGCCAGTGTTGGTGATCCGAATGTCGTGCAGTCCGGAACCGCCGTCGACGAGCTGGACGCTGATGCCGGCGCCGGCAAGGATCGAGCGGAACTGCAAGTCCGCCAGCACCTTCTGCTCGAAGACACCGACCCCAGTTCCGAGGTTGCTCGCCGTGTTGGACTGGCCGCCAGCTGACAACACCAAGTCATCAAGTGCCCGCCAGTTGAACTTCATCGCCTCGACGGCGTATCGCTCCTGACTGAACTGGTTCGTCTCTAAGAATCCAGTGTCTTTCAGCAGTGTACCGGGCTTCTGCGCGCCGAGAGATGCGTCAACCAGGTCGCTGGCTGCCTCCATCTCTCCGGGTGATGTCGAGCTCGGGCGCTTGCCGTTGTCGATGACTAGGCGGAAGATCCAATTTCCCCAAATCGCCGACGAGCCGGGAATGCTGAACGCTGGCGGGTTTGGGCCCGGGTAGTAGTAGGTCCGATTGTCCTCACCATCGATCGACCAGCCGCTGGGAAGCGTGAACCCGGGCGGGTATTCGAGGATCTCGAAGCGGTACTGCTTCGCTCCGCTCGTGTTGGCGTGACCGAGTTGTACGGAGTCACCACCGGTGACGGCGACGCCGCCGCTGATGGGCCCCTGCAGCGGGGCTCCGCCATTGACCGAGATTGTGAGCTTGATGTTTGAAGGCATCAGTAGCTAGCCCCTGCCCAGCGCCACTGGCCATTCACGACGCGCAGGCGCCATGTCATAGGCCCGCTTGCGAGCGTGTTCTTGGGGCGGTAGGTGAAGAACGGGTTTGCGTTCGCAGTCGTGATGAAGTGCACGTTCGTGGCGGTCGCATCGTCACGAAACAGTCGCCAGAGAATCGCCAGCTCTTGCCCCTCGAAAAGTGGCGGGTAGAGCGACACTGTCGTGTCTTCGTTGTAGCCGAACGGGCTGACGTCCAGGTCGAAGTACACGGCATCGATAGCATCGGTATTGATTTCGGCGCTCGATGGGTTGGTGTAAGCGATGCCTGCTACCAGATCTCGCTCGTTACGTCGCAGACCCCACAGTGTCCAACCCGAGTTCCTCGACACGAAGGTGAACGTTGTGTTGACCTCGCCAGCGCCGTTGGCGAGGTGCAGGTACTGCAGGCTTCCTGCCGGATTGTGGAACCCGAGCTGCGTTCCTCCATCGATTCGCTCGAATCGGATCGTGCGGAACACGCCGTTTCCAATGTCGGCCGCATCCGGTAGCCGCATGGAGATCGATCCGGATGCCGTGTTGGCATACACGTACTCGCTCGTCACCATCTGCGTGTTGACGGATGGGGTCTGAACTGGTGTCAGCGACGTCGTTAGAAACGGCGCGTCAGGGGAAGCGCTGCGCGTCGCGATGTGCCAAGCACCCCCGTCTCGCTCCAGCGTCACGCTGACGTATCGGAGGGTCCTATTGGCCCAGAACAGCCCGCTTGCGATCGTTGCTCCGCCATCGCCTTTGACCAGCAGCTGTGTGCCAGCTGAAAGGAAGTCGAGTTGCAGCTCCCGCTTTTCACCATCCGCGCCGGCGTCAAACTGAACCTCGAGCTTCTCTGTAACGTTGAACGCGTTGGTTACGCGTAGTCGATGCGCCGTGACTCCGCTGATCGTCACGTTTGCGGTAGAGCTCGCGACGTCGTGGGTTGCCGAGTTGGCATCCATGATGCCGCCGCCGCCGATGAGCAGCTTGGCGGACGGTGCGTACGAGCCGCCTCCGGCACCGTCGAGTGCGTTCGATACGTTCTGGTCGAGCTGCGCCATCTCGCTGGCGAACAACGCGGTGAGCGAGTTCCACGTCTGTCGCACCAGCCCAAAACTCATGATTGCACCTCTGCGAACGGGGTGGCGTCCATCGGGCTTTCGTCCAGGATGAACGGCCCGGCCGTGCTCGGGTCGGTCTCTTGGAGCACCTGCCAGGTGGCCGTGCCCTTGACGAGTCGTCGCATGAGTTCGTTCACTGTTCCTCGTGTGGAGGGGTTGAGCGCCCCGTCGTCCTTTACGACGATGTGGTGCATGCGTTTCGCTGATGGGTAACGCGGCTGGTGACCGCTGGTGACGAACGCGCCGGCGTCGTGTGGCTTGGAAAAAACGGCCGTGATCGTCGTATCCGTGCAGCCCAAGACCGTGACGCGTTCGGTTCTGTCGTTGCGCCCAGCATCGAACAGAACGACTTGCCCAACCGAGTACGGGTCTGTAACACCGCCTAGAAACTCGGTTGGCACCGTCAGCTGCACACCCAGTCGCACGACCCCAACGGTGGCGCGCATAGCCCGGATCGGCGTCTGTCTGCCAACGTGGTTGAAGTCCGTTCGGTTCTGCGGTGACTTGTCGAAGGACGTCAGCTCGTTGACGCGCGTCGTTCGGTAGAACGCGTACAGCGACCCGAGGAATTGGCGGAGAGTTGCGTCGATCGAAGAAACGCGTCCGTCGAGCAAGAGCCGCCCGTAGGCATACACGCGCTCCCGACGCGTCTTGAGCGAGTCGCCTTCAAGTGGCACGGCGCCGAGTTGTTGCTCGTGCAGTTCGAGAAACGTTTGCGTCGAAAGCGGGTGCAGCTCAGCCTTGGCGCGGTCGAGCAGCAGCTGGACGTCCTGTGTCAGCATCGCGTCCGCGTACAGCTTGCCCCGAAGGTGGTCGTCGTCCAGGAAGTTGTCGTCGACACCCCAGTTTCGGAGCTTGTCGACGTAGTGTCGCCACCCCGGGGCGTCCTCTGGGTCTCGCCGCGTGTGTCCCTGCGGCAGGAATCGAGACGGCATCAGAGCTCCACGGTGAACGGCAGGTCAGCGGCTGCGCCGGAACTGTCGAGAGTGACCACGTGCACGCCGTTTGCGACAAGCTCCACAGACGCCATACCCGGCGTTGGGCCGTTGATCGAAACCCGCGGCTCCACAAGCTCCGGAGGGAACGAGTTGGCGGCCCACGTGATCGTCGTGTCCCCAACCCCGTTGTCAGCTGGAGTCAGGGTTGCGTCGGAAGTGCGCACCTGCGAGTGCTTGTAGATGAACGGGGCCCCCCCGCTGAACCGCACTGAGATGATTGTCGCCGGCGTGACCTTCGCCATGCCGTGCAGGAGTTGGTTTCGCTGGTTCTCGTCCTTGTCGGTGACCCAATACCTCGGATCCGTTGGCTGCCCAGGGAAGTCCTCGATCGAGTCGCCACCCACGTCGTCGAGCGATGGTCGATGTGGCGCGACGTTGTTTGCCGGATCGCCGTCGAAGCAGAAATATTCGATGCTCATTGGGTTGTCTTCGGGAACACGGCGAGGTCGCCGAGAACGAGGATGTAGCTGTACTGCCCAGGGAGCCCGACGAGCGGCTCTGCCCCGTCCCCCTCGACAAGTGCGCGATCGCTCACCACGCCGATTCGCGCCGGCGACACAGCCCCTTCGAGCAGGTCTTGCGTGATGCGATAGGGCCAACGGGCAGGCGCTGGCGGCTGTCGTCTGCGTCGGTTCTCGTCCGCTTGGTTCTTGGTGAGCTGCTCACCCGGGCCAAGCTGCTCGAACGCGTCGATGGTGGCGTCCGCGATGCGACCCAGCGAGCTGGACCAGGGCGACACGCGCTGCCCAACTACTGGGGTGTAGTCCTCGTCGCTGGCGTTGTTCGTGGTGTCGATGGTCAACACCCATGGGCCGCTACCCGTGACGGTGGCGATTCGCTTCTCGACGAAACGAGAGTTGTCGATGTCGTAGAGAGCGATGCGTTTGCCTGCGCTTGGAGCCGTGACCCCGGAATAGCTTCCGTTCTGCGTTCCGACGCTGAACGTCAACGCGTCGGTGACGGCCGTGATCGCGATCGCTTTGCCGCCTGCTGCGGCGTACGTTGGCCACGGCGCTGGGTCCGCCCATCCTGACGCGTTCTTGGCCCAGTCGACCTGAAACGCGATTGTGGTGCGAATCTGAAAGACGTGGGACATCAGCACCGAGTCATCGGCACCAAAAGCCGAGTCGAGGTGCTCGCCGACTCGGGTCAACTGTTGACCCGTGGGCGCCCTGGAACCACCGCGCCGGTTCGGAAACACAAGAAGGGCGAGTGCGGTCGTGCCGGGCCCCAGGATCGCTGGATAGCTGAAGGCCTGCACGACAGGCACGCCTGCTCGCCTGGCTTCGGCTCGATAGTGCGCGTCGTTCTCGGCACCAGGTGGATCCCTTAGCTTGCCGAGGATCGCCTCCTTGTGCTCTTCGGGCGAGGATGCATCACGGCCACCGGTGAGCCCCTCGCCGTCCTGGTCGACGACCACCGCGCGCGGCCCTATCCCGGGCGGGGACTGGAACCATTCGAGCACGGTGCCCGGAGGCAGGTTGGTCTCGACGCCCGTGTCGAGCGCAACGACTGGAACGACTCCGTTGTCGTAGTAGCGGCCACCAACCTGGCAAACGAAGCGCGGCCCGTTGGAGCGGCCTCGGATGGTGAGCGCGTCGCCGGCCTGCAATTCGCCGCCGCCAACGCTGGCAGTGATCCGCACGAGCCCAATTGCGCCGGTTGCCTCTGACGGATCCACCCCGTGAACGTCGCCCCAGTACGCAACGTCCTCCGGGGGGGCTGTCGTCGGGAACGCCGACTGGGTCACACGCCGCGCATGGGCAACGAGCGGGAGCGAGGTGTCAGCTGCAACGAGCGCGTCGGTGTGCGGCTCTCCGCCCTCGCTCGTGTCGATCTTCGGGTTCCAGATCTTCCGAAACTGAAGATGCCGCTCGACGAGTTGACGTCTCGTCGGGATTTGCAACTCGAGGTCTTCAATCGCCATGGGTCAGTAGCTCTGCAGGCCCGTTCGTTTGCCGGTGGTCAGGTCGGTGACGTCGAGTCCAATCAGCGTCGCGTTGCCCTTCACCTCGACGACGAGCTGGTGGATCTTGAGCTCCCGCTTGGCGACCCGGGTGTTGAGTCGCTGCAAGATCCGCGTACGCACCTTCTCGGCGTGATCACCAGCGAGCGACGGGTAGTCATGCGACGGGTTGCCCAGGTCGGGGGCGCTGGCGATGGAGCCACGGATGAGCGTCAGCTGCATCGTGACCCACTGCATGAGCCCAGTGGTGCCGACGTATTGACCAACCTCGTTGACCACGAACGTTTTGGAACCTGGGTCCAGCTCGCGAGCCTCGATTGGCTCGAGTCGCACGCGTGGCGGAAGTGGCGCAGCGGGCAAACCGAGCTGGGGTTGCCCAAACGCGTCGAGGCCGAAGCCTGGTTGCAGGACTGGCATGGTCAGTCTAGGAAGCAGCGCACTGCAGACGCGCGGGGCAACTTTGGGAAGCTCGGCAGGTGCGGAACGAGGTCTTCAAGCAGCGCGCCAGCGATGTTGAGCAGGTCAATCAGTAGCGGCCCCGACGGTGTGAGCAGCACGCGTGGCGTGGAGACAGCGGGCGGCGTCGGGATGCTCGGAATGTGCGGCAGGATGTCGCCAAGAGAAGCGGCGGGGATCGATGCTGTCGGCATTGGCAGGTTTCCGCCAATCGTTCCGAACACCCGCGGAACGCTCACACGTGGCGGCGTTGGTAGCCCTGGAATGTGGATGTCGATTCCGAATGACTGGAACCCAGCAGGTGCGAATGCGCAGCGGCTTGCCATCATGAGCCTCGCGTGGTTGTGGTTGCCAGCGTGGTAAGAGCCAGCGTTATTGCGGCCGTTGCTGCGGCGCACGGGGCCACAGCAGCAGCGCCTTGTGTTGGGTTCTGAGCAAACGCCCCCAACGCCGTCAATGCTGCGGATATCGCAGTGAGTGCCGAGGTGTTCTCAACCGCCTTCGACAGCGGCACGCCGCCCGGCGGTGAGAAGCCCCCCGTCATCGTCACGGCGCCCTTTAGGACGATGCCGGTGTCGGAAACCTCAACGTAAACGCCCCCGCCCGGGGCTTTGAGCACGATCTTGCCGTCGAACAGCTCGACGAACGACCCATCCGAGTGGCGAAGACTGATCGTCGGCTCCCCGGCGCCATCGAGTCCAACCGAGATCGCGATCGCGGTGTCGCCCGTTGGGCGATAGTACTGAAGCGACCCGTCGTCGCCGTCGAGGTAGAGGAACGCTGCTTTCCATGTGCCCCCATCGTCAAACGCAGCGTACTGCATTGAGCTGCCCTTGGGGGGGAGCGGGATGTTGTCGAGGAATCGCGGGTCGTAGCCAAGCTTTCCGATGCGCGTCGATCCGTCTTTGGCGACGAGCAACGTGCACATCCCTGACTCGGTCGGGTCGTGCGGGCGTGTGTAGAGCCCGTACTGGTGCTGCAAGTAGAACGGCGCGCCGCCCGTGTCTCCGTAGGCATCCGCCTGGACGATTGGGTGCCCGTCTTCATCTCGGTCAGAGAACGTGACACCAGAGATGTCCCAAATCAATCCACGCGATCGCATCGTGTATTCACTTCACGCGAAAGGGATCTGGTTCACCGTCAATCGACACCCATGAGCCAACTGGCTCGACAGATGCTGTTCCAGGCGCTGCCGATCCAGCATCTGGGTTCGGTGCGAGTTCTTCAAACGGGTCGGGGTAACTGTACCCGCTCGTCGTGTACTCGGGGAGCAGGTTCGAGTTGAACGCAGCAATCCGCGGAATGTGAACACGCGTGTCGATCGGGTCGGAGTTCGGGCCCTTCTTCTGCAGCTTCGGTTCCTTGTACGTCGGCAGTAGAAAGAAGCAGTCTTCGAGGCGGAGCAGATTCAGCGTCGTCATGGTGTTGCCGCTCTCGCCCTTGAGCTTCCCGCTCTCGATCAACATCTGCCCGTAGATGCCGAGGTAGTCGTCATACACTTCGACGATGCTGTCAGGCGCTGGGCGCGCCTTCTCACTAGTTCCGATCCCGTCGATGCCGTGCCCCTGGATCGTGTATGTGAGCTGCCAGCCAGCACGACGCTCCTCGGCAATCTCGCGCCTTGCCAGCGCCTCTGCCTGCTCCTTTGACTTGACCTCCGAGTCCCGCTTCGTCAGCGCAAGCTTGATGACGCCGCCGTCGGCGCGGTCGCTGGGATTCGGGTTGAGGAACGCGACCATCTCGTCGTCGACGAACTTGGCTTCCAGCTTTGAAGTGCCGTCCTTGCCGTTGCTGTCGCGGCCATAGATCGTGCACTCGGAGTGTCGCCCGCGCGTATCGTTCGAGAACGAGTCGTCGAGAATGTTGTTCTCGTCTCGGGTGCGAACGAGTCTCCCGATCGGAATCTGCTCCGTGTTCGGTGTCGATAGAACGATCTTGCCGTCGACTGCTTCCCAAAGAAAGAACCCGGCGCGGCGCAACTGCTCAGTGAGGAAGCTCCACCACTTCGTTCCGACTTCGGCGCGTACGTACTGGTAGAGACGCTTGGTGCCTGCCCCCTCCGTGCCGCCAACCGCCTCTTGGATGACCTCGACGACTTCTGGAGCGTTCTTCTTGCGCTTGCCCGCCTTCTTGCCGGTCATCAGCGCCCGGTTTGCTTCGTTGGAAGTGACAAGTGCGTCGGCGGTTGGGATCCCAAACCGCTCCATGAGCTTGTAGGTGCCGCTCCTTTCGAGCACCTCGTGCACGAGCTTCGCATAGGTCGGCGACCGAAAGCTGTGCTCTACCTGCACCTCGTCATCGGCGAGTCGCCCGAGAATGCCGCGCCCGTGCAGCTTGATTTCCGTCTTCCCGGAGCCCTGTCTGGTGTAGCCGTCGATTAGACCTGTTTGATACAGCGCATCACCGACGAACACCTGGTAGGGAGTCTTGGGCGGGAACGCTGCGGCGAGCCGACGGAACTCGTAGTCGCGCCCAATGACGCACTCGAACGTGTTTGGCTGCTCGAAGATGCCAAACGTCAACTCGTACTCGGTCACCCGGAAGGCGATTTGCCCTGCGAGTTTGATCGTGACGTCCTCGTTCATGCTGCATCCGGCAGGTAGATGAGACGCTTCCCGGCTGGTATTCGCATCGCGTCGGGGATGTCGTTCAGGCCCATGATGTCGCGCGCCCGCTCGGTGGTGCCGAAGATGCGCGTCGAGACCTGCATGATCGACATCTGTCGGTCGACGACGAAGTGCTTCGGCTTCACGAGGTTGTCGGTGGGTCGCTCGGAAACGTCGATTGCGGCTGCTTGCAGGTCGCGCAGCGCGTAGAGCGTCTCCCAGTTCATGGGGTCGTCAAGCCATGCGAGCATGTCGCTCGCGTCACCCATCAGCCGCCGGAGGAAGTCGACCTTGCTGGCGATGAGTTCGCCGTTCAGTTCGGCCTGGTCGCGGAATGCGAGGATCTGATCGGCAACGTCGCCGATTTGGTCGAACAGGTCTCGGGCGTTGCTCTCCGCGTCGGGTACGAGCTCGAGCGGGGCGTTGGGATCTGGCTCTGTGACTGGCAGTGCCTCTGCGACCTGCAGTTTGAACGCCGACAGCGCCGTGCCAAACGAGGCTGCGTTGACCTGAACGCCTTGAGGCAAGAACCGATTGGTCGAATCCTCCTCGAACGTGAGCGTCGCAGTGCATCCGGAGAGCATCGACCCCGACAGGTGACCGCCCCAGTCTTGGATCGTGCACTTGACTGGGCCGATGTGGGGAACGACGAGCGTCCCCACTGTCCCTGAGTTGTAGTGCCCGCGAAGGGCGTTCATCGTGTCAGGGAACAGCGGTGGAGAGAAGCGCGGGTCCGCCTGGAATGTCGTCGACACCTGGAACGTGTAGATGCCGCGCCCGTGGTCCTCGCGCTTGCCGCCAGCGATCCACAGGTACTCGTGAATCGTTCGGCGTCGCGTGGAGCGGATCTCCATGTCGACGATGGGGATCCGCCAGCCCTCGAACGTGCAGCGCTCCAGTTTCGAGATGACGTCGGGCATCAGTTGTCGCCGTGCTGAGTGACTTTGCCCGTTTGCTCAACCCGCACACTGAGTGTCCCGGACAGGCGCCGGTCGACTCGCTGCATTGCTGCTTCGAGGCGATGCATCTGCGCCTCGGACCCATTGCCGCGCTGTATCCCAGTGCTCTTTGCGTTGACGGTGAACCCTTCCGGGCGCCCCGCTTCGCTTACGTTGTGCGCTGACAGGTTCTGCCAGAAGTTCTTGTCGCGGCTGAACAGCAGCTTCGCGTCCTCCCAGTCCTTTTCGATCTCGGAATCAGAGAAGCTGCGATTGTGACCCTTCATCGCCGGGTCGTTCTTTTGGAGCCAAGTGGCGCCTGCTTTGCCTAGTTCGTGGGCAGCGATGGCTGCAGCTATTGCGGCAGCGATCACACCGGCTGGCCCCGCCGCTGCCAACCCCATCGAGAGTCCCTTCGCTGCGCCTTCGGCGATGAGTGCCGACCCCATCGCTTTCTCGAGACCAACACGTAAGACGCTCTCTATGCCAGCGCGTGCGATCGACAACCCGATGCCAGCGGCGATCGCCTTCTTGGGGTTCTCGACGATCCAGATTGCGATGTCGGAGAGCTTCTCTGCAAACTCTTCGATGGCTGGCGCTGCCTGCTCTAGCTTTGGAAGCAGCTTGTCGAGGAAGCGCGTCGCGATCTGCTGAAACTTCACGTTCAGCGCGTTTACCTGCGCCTCGTACGTCTTCGAGACCTTGTCGATGTTGTCGGAGATCTGCTTCTCGGACAGTGCAGCCGATTCCATCTCGACCATGAACTTGTCAATGCCAGCGAAGCCTGCCGCCTGCTTCTGCTCCTCGGTGCCGCTCGCCGAGGAGTAGGCTTCACGGTACTTTGAGGCGAGGCCGCCGGCGGCGCGCTCGCCCATCACGTTCATGAAGATCTTGTTCCACTTGAGCGGGTCACCGTTGGTCGCCGCGACGGCTTCCTTGATGAGCTCGATGGGGTCTCGGATCTTGCCGCCTTCGCCGAATACCGACTTGCCGGTGATGTTCTCGAACGCTTGGGCACGAGCCTTGGTCTTGAACGTCGTTGCCAAGCGAGCCACCGACGTGGCGGCCATTGCTGGCGTGTCAGCACCGCCGAATGCGCGGGAGGCCTGAGCCAGCGCGCCGAGCTTGGTGATGTTCGTTGCCCGGTCACCCTCGTAGAGCCCAGCCGTCGCCGCGATACGCGCGCCGTACCGAGACAGGTCCTCGAGCTCGACGGCCCCAAGCTTGCCCTGGCCGGCGAATGACTTGAGCAGCTGGATAACGGAGCGCGATCGCTGGTCTGGGGCAATGTCCGTCAGCTGATTCGCTAGCTCACCGGCCGTGCCGAAGAGCTGGTCGATCTCCGACCCGGTTGCCGCGGCGATCCGGGAAAGCTCGGTGAGCATCTCTCGCCCGCTGGCCAGGTCGCCAGTGCGCTTCGTGTACTGATTCAGGCCCTCGATGACTTGCGAGGGGTCGTAGTTGTACTTGGCGCCGATGTTTTGCGCCTCGCCGACGATGGCGGTCGGGTCGACGCGTTGCGCGTTTCGCGGGTCGTTGGCAATGACCGCCGCGTTGCTTAGCTTGGTCGCCGCGGCCTGATTGGACACCGATGACTGCAGGGCGCTCGCGCCGCTCAGGTCGACGCCAATGCCGCGCGCGATGTCTCCGGCAGCGCGCCGGGCAAGCGAGCCTAGTGGAGCGTTGGGCCAGAAGAATCGCGTGGCCCGATGCGAGGTCATCCGCGCGAAGCGACTGGCGGAGCGTTCCTGTTGCCGCTGTTGTCGCTGCAGCGCGGCATCCTCCTGCCGCATCTGGCGCATGCGCAGCCGGTGGACGTACTGCCGAGCAGCCGCCTCGCGACGCGCCGCCTTCTCGGCCTCGCTCATCTGGCGGCGACGCGCGCGACCGAGCTCCTCTTCAGCCTTGACACCGGCGCGAACCTCGCGAGAAAGCCTGGAAACTTCGTCCCGGTAGCCCTTCACGCCCTTGGCGCTGCGGTTGAAGTACTTGCCGAGCTCCGACCCGATCCGGTGCGAGTCGCGTCGAATATCCCTGAACACGCGGTCCACCGACGCACCCTTCGCTGCGCCGATCGTGAACTTGATGTGGTCTGCCATGTGCTACGTTGGCGGGATGGGTTTGCGAGAGTTTCTCGGCCGAGCGCTTCTTGGACTGCCACCTGAGCCGGTTCAGCGGCTCGTCGAGTTCCGCGACGCGGTGATGGCCGCACAGTCTGCTACATCCCGCGCCAACGCCGTGCAGCGCGCCCTGTACGAGCCTGATGACAGGGCCAGGATGCGGGCCCAGCGTAGCCCTGGCTCCGAACTGGAGGCGATGCGCGACGAGTACGAGGCCGAGCGCCAGCGGCTGCTGCGCAAGGGCTACGCCGTCGGGCACCTGGCCCTGCCAGACCCTGAGCTAGAAGAGGAAGAAGAACTGGCCCGCGCGGAACAGAAGTTCGCCGAGTTCGAAGTCGACGATTACCTAGAAGCCGACCACGTCAGGCGACTGAACTAGCATCAGTCTGGGCCTCGGCGAGAATGTCGAACACGTAGCGCAGGTGGCGAAGAGCCGCTCCGCGGTCTTGGTCGTCCAGCGCTTCGACGCCGCCAGACGCCAGCATCTCGACCAACTCTACAATGTCGTCGGCGTCGGCTTCGAGGAAGCGGGGGGAAATCTCCACTTCGAGCTTCTGCATCGCGTCGAAGATGTAGCGGGCCCCTGACTCTGTCAGAAGTAGGAAGACCTGGTCGTGCGGGTAGGGAAAGAGGCTGGATGTCGCGGTCGCGTCGTTTGGATCGCAGATTCCAACAGCAACCAGTAGCCTCACCGCCGCGTCGTCGAAGGATTCCTCTGGCCGCTCGCTCTTCGCCGCGTTGCTCCGCGCCTGCTTCAGTGCTTCCCGTCGGTCGTACTCAGACAGCAGGCGCAGCCCAACGACGACCGGCTCGGTGGGGCGCTCGTCCCACGTCGTCGCCCAGACTTCGGGAGGGAGCGACAGTGTGCCGGGGGGCGTCTTTGCCAGTGAGTCTTGGATGTCGGTGAGCTTCATGCAAAACGCCAAAACCCCCGTCGACGGCACCCTCCAGCGCCTGACGACACGAGGGGCCCCCGCGGGGGTTGGGGATTGGTCACGGCTTGTTGCCGTGTGCCTCCTTCAGCTGTTCTCGCCAGCTGTGTTCGAAGGCGTTGAACTGGAGTCGAAGCCCGAAGAACTCTGCGACTTCTCGCGGATGGAGACGATGTACTGGGCGGCCAAAAAACGCACGTAGGTCCGCAGCGTGCCTGGCCGCAATCGATCTAAAAAACTGGTGTCGTCTCCCGCGGCCTCGAGACAGAACTTCACCAACTCGAACGGTTCGAGCTTGCCGATGGGTGTCGATTGCTCGGACTCGAATGCTTGGTAGGCGTTGTACAGGTAGGCCAGGTTTTCCTGACCGACCGCAACCGAGCCACGAATCTGATCGGCGGTTGCCCAAGGGTCGAAGTCACTCTTGCCGTTCTCGACACTGACGGCGAACGCCGCAACGGTCTCGACGTAGAGCTCGAGCGAGCAAATCGGGTCGTCGATGTCCCACGACTCGGCGCCGCGCTCCGTTGCCGCCGCTTTGGCGCGTCGGTACACGCTTGCGTGCTCGGTCGGCGTGCCCAGTCGGAACCCCACCTCGAACTGCTCGGTCGAACCGGGGACTCGCAGCGGAACAACCTTGAGCGGCCGCTTGACGATCTGAATGTCTGAGAGCTTCACACCAGCTCGGGCTTGCCGTTCTTCATCGTCAGCGAGACGCTGCCGGTGAAGTTGCCGTCTTCCACGGTGCTCGACAGGTTGATCGAGCCGACGATGCACTCTGCCTGCAGGATCTTCGTACCGACGACTCCGAACGACACGCGCTTGATGTCGCCAGCATTCATGCTGCGAATGAGCTTCTCGACGTGGGTGCTCCCACTCGGGACGATGAAGTCCCCTGAGAAACTGCCCTGTGGAACACCCTGAACGACGACTGGGCCGCCGTCGGTTGCCACGGTCGTCGTGTTGGAGTTGGCCTCCATGCCCTTCTGCGTGAGCTCGACGAACAACCTGGAGTCCAGGTACATCTTTGGGGTTCTGATGCGATCATTTGTTGGCATCGTTCAGGAACTCCTCACGCCGGGATTTGGCGAATGACTGTGCCGGTCTGGTGATTCAACGGCTGCACGACGGTGGGCACGTTGGAGATGAGGCACTTGAGCGTCGTGTTGTATTCGACGGCCGGAGGGTTGCCTTCGACGTCGATGAGCAGACCGTCCTGCTCGGCGATGATGAGTCGTCCCTTGATCTCCGCGCCCCAGTTCGCGGGGGTGGAGCGCCCGGGAGGAGGCGACTCGCCGTTGGGCAAGTCAGGTCCGACCGTGGGGTTCTCGACGGCGTGACTCTCGGTCCACAGCGTGTCGAGGTCCTCACGGATGCGCTGCGGCGTCATCGATGTTCCCGTGTCGAGCGTGCGGTAGTCGGGGTTTGACCCGTTGAGCGAACGCGATGTGATCGACCGACACACGACGGCGATGCCGTTGCGACTGATGATTGGGGTCACGCCGCCATTGAGCGCCACGTCGGTGATGGCCGGCTGCGGGCTCTGCGTGTCCTTGAAGTGTGGAGGGATGCCGTACAGCTGGTTGTTGTTGTACCGGTGGTTCGGGTTGCCCCAGTACCGCGTGTTGGGCTGGGCCTCGGTCACGCAACGCAGGGCGGCCATGGCCGCGGCCAGTTTCGCCGGGTGCACGCGACCCTCCATCCAAGCCGTCTGGCAAAGAACCTGGTTCATGATCTGAGAGCGCGTGACCGCAGCGGACACCGTGCCGTTGAAGCCGATCACTGGGTTCTCGGGACCAACGCCTGTTGGGCCCGCCTTGATCGCGGCCTGAGCGGCGATGTCGTCGATCGACGCGGCCTCGTTGAGCGCCCACGCGCTGTAGTCGTACTTGGCACCGACCGTTGCGGCGAGGATCGAGGTCAGGTTCGCCGAGTCCGTTCCGACGCCACCCGTGAACGGGACCGCGCCGTTGCCGTAGGCTGTGCCGCCTGCAAACGCGACGCTGATGCCTGCTGGCAGGCGCGACTTGTCGACCCACAACACGTGCTCGTTGGCGCGTGCGGCCGCATGTCTCGTCGTTGCGGTCATCGTGCCTGCAACATTTGCGCCGGTGCAGAACCCGTTCACGATTGCGTTGACCAGATCCTCCAGCTTGTCGCCGAGCGACGTCCCCGTGTCGCCAACGTTGACGTCGACGCTGCACAGGTGCTCGTCGAACCAGCAGGGGATGGTTCCGCCCGCCGTCGCCGTTCCCGTGAACGTCACGGTCGCGGTGGCAGCTGTTCCTGCCGTCGGCTCAGGGACCGCACAGCCCTTGAGCAGCCCGTAGACGCCAGGTGTTTGGCTTGCCACGGCGATCATCTCGGACAGCTCAGCACCAGCAACGCACGAGGCGATCGCCTCGTCCTGGTCGTTGATGTCGAAGATCTCGTAGTCGCCCAACGTGGACGCTGCGCCCTTGTAGCCAATGAGCAGCAGCGACCTGGGAAACTCTCCGATGTTTCCGGCGCCTTGCCCGTAGCGGGTTTCGGATACTACCCGCGGCGTCTTGCTGGAGCCGGTGAATCCGCTGGGAATTAGCAGCATCAGCCGTTACCTTTCTTGGGCTTGGTGGCGTCGGTTGAGGTGGTGGCGGGCGGTGCTGGCGGCGCTGCGGCTTCAATGCCCGCCGATTGCCGCGCCTTCGCTTCGAGCATTGAGAACAGCTCGGGCTTGCACTGGTACTTGGCGAGCGATGCAGATCGGCCGTCGCCTGGGAGCAGATCGCCGCTTCGCAGCGCGCCGAGGTAGTAGGCCGTTTCCGGCACCTCGACTGGTTCCCGCTCGGAGAATCGATCGCAGAAGTCTGGCGCGTCTGCGCGAACGCCGAGAAACGACCAGATCGTCGTTTGCGGCGGGCTGCCCAACGGGACTGCCCCACTGCGTTTCTCTTCGTTTGAGCGGTGGTCCGTAACCACTGCCGATGCGATCTTCGCACCGACGAATACTTGCCCCGGGTTGGTTCCGGGTAGCCGCTCGACCATCACGCGATGAGTCGGATACCCGTGGCGGTCCAACGAATGCGGGACACAGCCTGTTGAGGAAAGCGCCAACGGGTGAACGCCCCAGGGGTTTGGGTAGACTTTCATTGGTTCTCCGGTAGGTGCGACTCGAGCACCGGGACGTCGTTGTTGGTCACCCCTGATTCGGGGCGGACCGCGTAGGTGATTTGCGTGCAGGCGGGTCCGAACGGCGCGCTGAAGTCAGGGTCCGGTTCCAGGCGCGCCTGTGCGGCGAACTGCCAGAGGTGGCCGGTTACCTGCGCAGACTCCGCTCCGGAGATCCCGATGTCGACCGTCGTCGCCGGACCGAGCTCGAGCTGGTAGAGCTTCAGCTTGTCGGCGAGTCGCTCGCCGTAAGCACTTTCGGTCGTGTCGGCGCTGTAGTAGTTGACGCCGACGTTCAGCTCGATGACCGCGTTGAGTGCCGCCCAGAACTGCGCCCAGGCCAGCTTCTTGTCCTGCTGAACAGGCGGAGGGACCCAAAGCAGCTGCAGGTCGAACTGCATCACCCGGATGCCATCCGCCGGCATCATGGGGCGCGCTGTTTCTGCCCAGAGGTACAGCGCTGGCAGGTCCTTGATCGCGAAGTCGCCGCGCTTTGGATCGCGGGTGAACGTGGCCTTCACGACGTCCGTTTCGACACTGCAGAGCTGCGACCACGCGACACCGCAGTACCGGCGGAACTCCGACGCCAGCGTGTCGACCATCGTCGTCAGCCACGGCAGGCCAGCGTCTTGGTTTTCGGTGAGCTGCAGCGGCAGCGTGACGCCGGCTAGCGTGTGCGCCAAATTCGAGCGAGCCTCGTGGTGGAGCGCTTCTGAAAGCGGTCTAGGAAGGTTTCGCCAGCGACCTTCAGGCCCGGGGCCATGAACGGGAACCCTGGCGTTCCTGGGTGCTTCACCATGCGGGCGAACACGGGGCGGTTTCCAACGTACCAGCGCAGCGCAACCCGATGCGTTCCGATGTCGGTGATGGCCCGGCGTGACTGCCCGCGACGTAGCGGACCCTGGAATCCGTGCCCTTCCTTCGGGCGGATAATGTGCGGGCGCGTCGGGTACTCGACGAACCGCGCGTAGGGCGTCAGGTTGACGAGTGCGGCGCGCGCCGAGTTCTGCCCGGAGTATTCGAGTAGGTGGTACAGCATCGACGGCGATGTCAGCGTGCCCGTGCGGCGCGTGTGCTTGTGGTGAGTGCGGGCATGGGCCGCGCCGGTCTTAGCTGCGTACACCACGCCCTCGCGCATCTCGTCAGCAAGCGCGATGTGGGTGCGAATCACTGCGCGATCGAAGCCGCTGGTGTCGACGGTGACGGAGAACATCAGAACCCGCGCAGGTCTTCGCTGAATACGCTCGCCTCCTGCGGCGAGTACTCGTCCTCAACGCTGATCATTCCTGTGGCCCAGTCGTCGAGGTCCTGGCGCCAGGACTTTTCGTACTCGCGCCAATCCTTCGACGGCCACACCTCGGGGTATCGAGAGAGCAGCTCGACCTCGCAGATCTTCAGCGAGAGCCGCTTCACCTCTGGAGGCGTGTCACTTTCCAACGCGGAGACCTGGCCGTCGGTGAGCTTGGTCTTCAGGCGCGAGCGAACTCGGCTGCAACCGTCTGCGATTAGCTGAACGACTGCAGCCGGCTTCGCGGGCCCGACGTTGTCGTCGTCGAGCACACGATCGACCAATGCCGAACCCACCTTGTTCCGAAGCTCGGCTTCGGTGATGTAGGGGTACGGCATCGGTCAGTTTTCTCAGCGGCGTTTCTTCGACGGGTTGATGTGCTCGACGGTGGGAGAGTCCGCTTCCTCATCCCGAGTGTTGAGCTCGCCGCGCACTTCCACGGCCATCTCCTTGGCTTCCTCGTCGAGACGAAGCGCCTCTTGGCGAAGTCGCTCGAGCCCCTGGTTTTTCCACGGGCGAGGCGGAGGCGGCCGATTGACTCCAGGCTGAACCGAAGTGACCAGAGGCAGCGACTCGTTGCGCAGCTCCGGGCGATGCACGACCAATTGGTCGTCGCCCTCCAACAGCGCGAGCTGCTCGTCGGTGACTTCTGCCTCGACCCAATCGTGGGGCCAGTGAAGCCCGGCGCGCCAACGCCCACGATCGGAACGGGCATACACCCGCACCAGCGTGAGCGGCGTCTCTTCAGTCTTCGACATCAGGCAGAGGCCTTGTAGGACAAGAACCAGAGCGCGTACCCGGCGTTGTACCTGGCTTCGACACCCCAGACGTACTGCTTCTGCCAGAAGACGTTGTCGTCGTTCAGGTTCATCCGGGCGACGATGATCGGGCGTTCGCGCATCTGCAGCACGAACGGCTTCACGATCTTGCGCGTGTCGTGCACGTACCAAGCTGTCGGCTGGTTCGCGAGTTCTGGTCGCACGCGCACCTGCAGCAGCCCCTTGGTCGTGTTCGAAACCGCACCAGCGGCAACGTTCTCGGTACCAGCTACGTTCTGCAGCGCCTGAATGATCAGATCGTTCTCGAGAAGCGCCTTGGCGGTGCCCCACAGCTGCGGAGGAACGTCCAGGACGTTCGGGAACACCCGCATGGGACGATCGTCCTCGCCCTTGTAGGCCATCATTGTCTGCACGACGGTGAGCAGGTTCGTCTGGTTCAGGGCCATCCCCGACGCCGAGTAGTTGCTCTGCGTGCCTTTTGACGCGTCACGAATGTCGACCGGGTGATCCGTGTCGTAGAAGTTCTGCCCGTCGAAGCAAACCTGAGCGTGCCCAGTTTGCATGAGGTCGAGAATCAGATCGTCCGGGTGCTTCTTCGACTCCTCGCCCATCTCTTGAACCGGGACGTTGTAGACGCCGAGGTTGTCGTCCTTGAAGTCGTTGCGATCGACTCCGATTGTGAGTTCCCAATCCTTGTTCTCGATCGCGTAGGAATGCGATGCGAGGTTCTGGATCACGCGTTCACCAAGCCACTCACGCATACGCGTGCGCTTCGCCATCCACCCGTAGGTGTTGCTCTTGGTGCTCGACGGAACTTCCGTCGCGACTTCGCTCCACCAAGCTTCGGTGCCATCGTAGGCTTTTCCGAACATGGAAACGAACTGTGTGTTGAGGCTCCGAAGAGCCGTGGGGGTCAACTGCATCTGAGTTACTCCTTCAAAAAGCCTTGTGGTTGTTTTCAGGGGGTCAGATGGCCGCGCCGACCTTCACCCAAACGCCGTCGGAATCGATGTCCATCACGGTCCCAGCGAGCGAACGCGTGTTGGTTCCGTTGGTCTTCGCGACGGTTTGGTCGTCGACCACGTAGCAGTTCTGCTTGAGCAGGTCCGCTTGCACGATCTGGTCGGCTCCGAGATTGGCGTACTTGAACACGCCGCGAAAAACCTTGATGCGCTTGTCTCCGTTCGCCCCGGATCCGTTGTCGACGGTTTCTTCTGCGCGGCCTGCCGCGGTCAACGTCGTGGCTGTTGCGCCTGGAACCGCGTACCCTGCCGCGTTCAAGCAGACGAGCGCGCCTGCGTAGATGATCGCGCTCGCTGCGACCGGTAGGTCCAGCTCATCGAGCTGCGAGTGTGGGCCGCGCTTCCTGGTGTCGCGCTCAGTGGTCAATGCTGCCATTGGTTACTCCTGCAAAAACGGTTGTGGTTCGCTGTGCCAACGACAGCGTCAGTTCGCCGGCGCGTACTGCGCGGCATTCTTCTTGTTCTCGATGATCTGCTCGCGGCTCAGACCGAGCTGCTTTCCAATCTCGAGGTCCTCGGCGGTGAGCGCGTTGTCGGCGGCCGAGCCTGCAGGTAGCTGCCCGGGAGGCGGCGCACCGGGGGTGATGGCCGTTGCTTTCGGCATGGCGGCGAGAGACGTTTCGAGCGCCTTCAGGCCGTAGTCGGCGAAGAGCGATTCAAGCGAGGCGCGATTGCTCGGAGCGAGGCGCCCCTCTTCGATTGCCGCATCGAGCAGCGCTGCGGCTTGCGACTTCGTGGTCGCAGCTTGCAGTTCCTCGAGTTCCTTCTTGGTCGCTGCGGCGCTTTCGGAGCCCTGCTTCCAAGCGAGCACCGCGGCCATGGCCTCGGCCCCGGACTTGCCGGTAGCGTTCTCGATCTGACGGGCGAGCGTGGCATTCGCCTGAATACTCACGTTCGCAGACTTCAGATCTGCGCTTGCGGTCGCCACTCGCGCGTCGGATGCGAATGCGTTGAACCCATTGATGATCGTCAGCGCCTCGGCGGAAGTGGACGCACCGAGGGCGTTGAGCAGCTGTTGCAACTCGTCCATGGAACTCTTTTCCTTTGGTTGGCGCGCGCTCAGAGGAGCCCGCGAAGTGGTTTGAACCCAGCCGTCGCGACTGGTCTCGACGTGTTGCTGGGCAAGCCAGCTTGGGCCGTTCGGCGCCCTGAATTCTTGGTGCCAGACTCTGTGAGCATCTTCGTCGCGAAGCCTTCCTTCACTGCTTCCGACGCGGACATCCAGGTCTCGGCTTTGACGAGTGCCGCAATCGATTCTGCG
>QJWJ01000016.1 GCA_003235365.1 Deltaproteobacteria bacterium | reverse complement strand
AACGGACCGGGAAGGCTGCTCGAGGACTTCGACGAACGCGCTTCGATGGCGTTCAAGCTCTACGATTCCGGCGATCTGGGAAGACAACTGCAGCTGCAAGAGGGCACGGCCCGAGTACGGGGCGCCGAGCAACTCACGGTGAAGCTCGGCGACGGTACCGATGTGACCCTGAGCAAGCCGGAAATAGCCGTCGCGGACAACGACGGGCAACCGCTGCATCACTCGGCGCGACTGGCACGCAAGGTGATCGGTCTGGGCTTACTCGAAGCGATCGACGAAGCGACGCTGCTGCAGCGAGCTGACCCGATGGATTGCGACGGCGATGGCGTTTCGGGGCGGGCGTCGTTCGTCGAGGATGTGCAGACGGGTGCGTTGATGCTCGGTCGCTTTGGTTGGAAGGCGGAGAAAATCGGCGTGCGTCATCAGGTGGTGGACGCGTTGGAAGGCGATCTGGGCGTCGGGAGCGAGGCCATCCCAGACAGCGACGGCAACGTCGAAATCGACGAGGCGGACCTCGCCGACTTGACCGCCTACATGCGTCTGTTGAGCGTTCCGGCTCAGCGCGACGTCGACGATGCAGACGTCCTTGCGGGCGATGCGTTGTTCAAGACCGTTGGTTGCGCGCAATGTCACGTCACTGACGTGGTCACGGGCGCCAACCACCCGTTTTCCGAGTTGCGCGGTCAGTCGATCAAGCCCTACACGGATCTGCTGCTTCACGACATGGGCGACGATCTGGCGGACGCGAGCGCGGTGCCCGTCGACGACGACCCGAAGGCGCCACCGGCAGCGAGCGAATGGCGAACCCCGCCGTTGTGGGGCATCGGACTGTACGCAACGGTGAACGGCAACACGGGGCTGCTGCACGACGGACGGGCTGCGAACGTGCTGGAGGCCATTCTTTGGCACGGCGGTGAGGGTGAGGCGGCCAAACAGCGCTTCGCGGCGCTCGATACCGCTGAGCGTGAAGCTCTCATTGCATTCGTGGAGTCGCTGTGATGGTGGGCAACGAGACACCGCGACGACGCTGGTTCGTCGGCGGTTGCGTGGCTGTCGCGTTCGCTTCCCAGGCGTGTTCCGGCTGGGTCGGTGCACCCGACACGCGACCTGGTTCGTCGGTGGCGCGCGACTCAGACACCGACGATGGTTCGACGCCGAGTGGTGAAAGCCGAGGCGTGTCGACGCCCGCTGCGGGCCCGGGCGACGATCGAACGGGCTCGGATGGCGCGGGGCCTTCGCCGGGGCGGGAGCCGTCGAGCGCGTCGAATGCCGATGAAGGGGAGCCCGGCACCGGGACGAGCGACGATCCGGTGTCCGAGCCGTTGCCGCCCGAA
Source organism: Deltaproteobacteria bacterium (assembly GCA_003235365.1). GTDB lineage: Bacteria > Myxococcota_A > Polyangia > Polyangiales > Polyangiaceae > SZUA-265. The sequence goes on along the minus strand of QJWJ01000016.1, from coordinate 5,015 downwards.
GAGAACGACCCCGGTTTCAAAGCGATCCATCGTCTGAACAACCGCGAGTACGACAGCACCGTCAGCGCCCTGCTCGGTATCCGTTCCAGCAGAGCCTCCGGCTTTCTCAACGAAACGGCGTATGGCTTCGACAACATTGCCGCGTCACTCGGCATGACGGTTTCTCAGTACACGGGCTACTTCCGCGCAGCCTCGGAAGCCGTGGCCGAAGCGTTCTCCGATCCGTCGCTTCGCGATGCGATGGTCGAATGCGTGCCCGACGAGGGATCCAGCGCGTGTCCTGCGCAGATCGTGAGCAGCTTCGGGTTGCGCGCGTTTCGAAGGCCGCTCGACGAAGACGAACGGCAGACGTATCTCGACTTGTACGAGCGCGTGACTGGGCTCGGTCTGTCCCACGTCGAAGCAGTCGAGCAGGTGGTGCGCGCGATGCTGTCGTCTGCCGAATTTCTGTATCGCATGGAGTTCGACACCGACCCGAACTCGACGCGGCCGCACGACTTGTCCGGGTACGAGCTGGCCTCTCGCCTTTCGTACTTCATTTGGGGATCGATGCCCGATGAGGCCCTCTTCGAGGCAGCGGGTGACGGCGAGCTCGTCGATACCGAGCAAGTGCAGCAGCACGTTTCACGAATGCTCGCGGATCCTCGCTCCGAGTCACTCGTCGATTCGTTTACGTGGCAGTGGCTCGGAATGAAGGACTTGGAGAGCCATGCGGTACTCACCGAGGCATATCCCGATTGGGACGAGCCGCTGCGACAGTCGATGCTCGAAGAGGCCCGGTTGTACCTGAGCGAGTTCGTGCGAGCCGACGAAGACTGGCAAGACTTCTTGACGGCGGACTTTCACTTCGTGGACGAGCGCTTGGCGCGACATTACGGAGTCAGTGCCGCCGTTCGAGGCTTCGAGCGCCGTACGCTCGACGACACGGATCGCGTCGGGTTCATCGGTCTTTCGAGTTTCTTGACGATGAGCTCTTTTGCGCATCGCACGTCGCCGACCCTGCGCGCCAAATGGATTCTCGAGGAGCTGATGTGCTCGCCGCCGCCGCCGCCCCCTGCAGATTTGGACATCCCGGACCTGGATGCTGCCGAGTTGGCCAATCAGGCGGCAAGCCTCGACAACGTTCGCGAACGGCTGGAGCTGCATCGCTCGGACCCGAACTGCGCGGCCTGCCACTCGCTGCTCGACCCGCTCGGTCTGGCGCTCGAGAACTTCGACGGGATCGGTCGCTTTCGCAGCGCGTATTCGGACGGGACGCAGATTGATCCCGCGGGGCAATTGCCGGATGGCCGCGGGCTCGACGGGCTGCCTTCGCTGGCCGCCGTCGTCAACGACGGCGATGCGTTCGTCGAGTGTACCACCCGCAAGCTGCTCACCTATGCGTTGGGCCGCGGGCTGACGAAGCCGGATAGCGCTCATTTGTCGAGCCTGGTCGAAACGTGGAAATCGGCAAAGACGACCATTCCCCAGCTCGTCCGCCACGTCGCGCTGAGCATTCCGTTTCGTCAGCGCCGCGGCGGCAGCCCCTCGCCGAGCGAAGGAGTCGAATGAGATGTTGAAACTACGAGGCATGCGCGGCCCAGCGATCGGGCGAAGACGGTTTCTTCGAGGCGCGGGGGTGTGTCTGGCGCTTCCGTGGCTCGAGGCGCTATCGGTGCGTCCGGTGCGCGGCCAAACGACGTCACCGCTGCGCTTCTTGCCGATCTACTTTCCCAACGGTGCCGCGGCTGATTTCTGGTCTCCGTCCGGTACGGGATCTGGTGACGGCTGGAAGCTGTCGCCGATCCTGCAGCCGTTCGCGCCGTTGAAAGAGAAGATGATCGTCCTGTCGAACCTGGAGAACTACTCCAGCATGCAGGAAGACGAGGGGGTCGAGCCCAGTCACGCTCGTTGCAGTGGAGCGTTCCTCACCTGTGCCGACTCGGATACGATCCGGCGCGAGCTCGATGCCGACGCGGCCAACGGCGTTTCGATCGATCAGGCGCTGGCGCAGGCGCTGCCGCGGGAAACGGCGTTCGAATCGCTACAGTTGGGGCTGTCGACGGTGGAGTCGTTCTGTGACGGGCGCCACTGCTCCCTGTCGCAAAGCGTATCGTGGAAGAGCCCGACCGAGCCGTTGTACAAGGAGGTCAATCCACAGGCGGTGTTCGACGCGCTGGTGGGTAATCTTTCCGGTGGTTCTTCGAGCGGCGATTCGGTTTCAGACGAAGCCGAACGACGGCGAGCTTTGGATCAGAGTGTGCTCGACGCCGTGCTCGACAACGCGACACGGACGCGTGCGCGTCTCGGTGCGGATGACCGTCAGCGACTCGATCAGTTTCTCGGCTCCGTTCGGGAGGTGGAAAAGCAGGTGGCGCCCATGGGGCAAGTGTTGTCGAATGCCGCGTGCGACCCGGGATCGCGTCCGAGCATGAGTGCGAGTTATGGTCTGGCAAACAATCAAGATGGCTACGACCGTGCCGAGCACGCGCGACTCATGAACCGCCTCGTCGTGCTGGCGCTGCAGTGCGACGCCACCCGCATCGTCTCTTACATGCTCGACGATGCCCGCAGTGACTTCGTCTACGACCATTTGGAGAACCGCAAGTTCTCCGCTGACGGGTCGGAGCCTGGAAACGGGCAAGTTGGCGGCTACCACGGTCTGCAACATGCCGGGGATAGCAACAATGGGTACGCGACGATCAACTGGTGGTTGTCTCAGCAGACCACCGAGCTGTGTCAGATGCTCGACGCGATTGACGAGGGAGGTAACTCGCTGCTCGACAACTCGGTCGTGTTGTACGGAAGCGGCATGCATGGCAGCAATCACCGCCCCACGGCTCTGCCGATTGCGCTCATCGGGGGAGGCGCCGGCCGTCTGCGAACCGATCAGCACATCGAGTTCGACGCGGCCCCGGGCAGGCCGCTGCGCGATCTCTATCTCACGTTGGCCAACGAGGTGTTCGGCGCCGAATTGGACAGTTTCGGGCAGAGCGTCACGGGCGCAAACCACAGTCTCATGACCGAAATCCTCGGTTGAGTGTGGAGCTATCGCAGCAGATCGGTGCCTGGCGTCCTTGGCGCGAGCGCACGGAAATTAGTATGTATGCGCAGCGTGGTGACTGGGCGGGCGCGTCCCGTGGGCGGGTCGGGGTTGCGCGGATCCCGCCACCCTGTATCGTATTGGTTCGCAACGGAAATCCGAGGGCCCGTGGATTGCACTTTTTTCCGCCAGGATCGCCGCCTTTCGGACACGAGCATCAGGCATGGCCTTGGCAAGTTCCCAGTCTTCGACGGAGCTGCGCTTGACCCCCACCTCAACTGAGCCCGGGCAGGCGCGAGTGCGGCAAGTGCCTCCCTCCTTCGAGCTCCTGTACGAGGAGTACTATCCGTTCGTCGCGAGGACGGTGCGACGCCTGGGGGTTGCGAACGAGGCCGTGGAGGATGTGTGCCAGGAGGTATTCGTCGTGATCCATCGCAGGCTGTCCGAGTTCGAGGGGCGAGCCAAGCTCGAGACCTGGATCTATCGCATCGTCGCAAACACGGTGCTGAACTTGGCTCGGACACAACGACGTAAGTCGCCCCACGTGCGGGCTGTGGGGGCAGTGGATCCCGAACAGCTCGCCGCCTCGGGCCCTGGTCCCGAAGCGGACGCAGGGCGTGTGCAGGCGGCCCAACTGGCGCGTACGATTCTCATGAGCATGAGCGAAGGCAAGCGCATGGCGTTCGTGCTCGTGGAGCTCGAAGGGATGAGTTATTCGGAGGCGGCAACGTCACTGGAAGAAAGCTTCGATACGGTCAGAGCGAGGGTTCGGGCTGCCCGTGTCGAGTTTGCGCGCCAAGCGCGCCGGTTGCAAAGCCTGCCGGGTGGAGTGTGAGCATGTCTGATCAATTGTCCCCGTATGAGCGTCAGTTGCTCGACGCGCTTCAAGCAGATGACACGCCGGATGCGAGTGAGCAGCAGCGCGTGAAGCAGCGAGTATTCTCCCAGCTCGGTTTGGGGGTGGCGACGGTGGCTGCCTCGGCGGCGGTGGGCTCCACCGTGCAGTCTGCAGCGGCGCTTCCAACGGCAGCCGGAGTTGCCCAAGTGGGAGCGGCTGCCGGAGCGCAATCCGGGGCAGCTGCAGCAGGTGGCTCGGTCGCAGCAGCCGGGTCGGGCTCTGCCGCGATGGGAGCGGCTGCCGGTGGCGGTGCCGTTGCGGGGGCGAATTCGGCGACTGCGGGTTGGGTGGCGGTGGTGACCGCCAAACTCGGTACCGTCAAGGGGATCGTCGGTTTGAGCGTGGCACTCGCCGCCGCTGGTGGCGGCACGCTGGTTGCTCTCACGGGTTCCTACGATCCGGTAACCCCGCCAGCGCAGGTGAGTGAGGCGGATGCACCCCCCGCACCACCGCTGCTCGACACACCCGCCGTCGAGACCGAACGCGACGTCGAGGGGGAGTCCGCCGAGGCGTTGGCGGCCACGAACGTCGTGCATCCACCACCGGCGGCGCCGAAGCGTGTCACCAAGCCAAAAGCCTCGGAGATGGGGCGCCCTGGGCCTTCCAGTCTGCAGGAAGAATCTGCCCTGATGAGTCGAGCGCAGCAGGCGATTGGCAGCGGGCGACCGAAGCAGGCAATCGGGCTGTTGCTGGAGCACCAGAAGCGGTTTCCTTCGGGAACGCTGCGTCTCGAGCGTCAGGCGGCGTTGGCCATCGCACGTTGCCAGAGTGGACAAGTAGCGCGGGGCGCGCAGGAGGCAGCGCGGTTTCGCGAAGCCCACCCCAATTCGCCGATGGTTCAGCGGCTGGAAACGGCTTGTAAGTTGTCCCCCCGTTGACGAATCTCGTTCGTGATGGTCGTAACACGCACCAGCCCGAGATCACCGATCCGCTTGCCAGTGCTCGGAATTGCTCGGAGGCGCGCGCTGACCGTCGGTGCTGCGTCGTTCCTCCTCCTCGTTAGCGCCTGCGGCACGACCGGAGATCTCAGCCTGGGTACGTTGACTACCCGCGCCAGTACCAACGTTGGTCGCGATGCGTCACCCACGACGACGG
>QJWJ01000457.1 GCA_003235365.1 Deltaproteobacteria bacterium | reverse complement strand
CGGTGTTCAGTATGATACTTGACTCCTGTTCAGTATTGGGTACCTTGTCTCCACACTGCCGCGACCCTCACCGCGGCCGCCTCCTGCGAACCCTACAACCCGTAACTCCAAGGTACCGTCATGCGCATTTCTCGATACTTGCTCGATTCCAGCGCTCTTCCGGTCGATCTCTGCGGCGATCCGGATGGCGAGTGGGACTACGAAACCCTCGTCGAAGCGGCCGGCTTCGATCTCTCCTCTGAGGTTTCAATCGGTGCACTGACCGAGCCGTTCGAAGGACATCCCGACGGATCGGCCGTCGTGTTCCAACCAGGCTGCAGCTACGTCGCGATCGTCGAGTGTATACCCGAGCCCATCCCGCTGCGTGTTCGCTTCGTGAGCGAGCAGGTTGAGCGGTTCAAGGCCGCCTGAGTCGTGCTCCTGTGGCGCGCGCCTACCCGACTGGCACCCGACCGACCCGGTTCTTGTGTGCATGAACTCGTACTGGGTCGGCCCGTGCGTCGCGCTGTGGGTCGGCGTCGTCGTCATTGCGTGACGGTACCCGTGGCCGCGCTCGCAGAGCTTCCTTCTGGGCTCTGCGGGTGTGGGCGGTGTTTTCAGAGTCTGTGGGCGTGTAGAATCGACGACCATGTCGTCGCGCGTGAGAGAGCTGTTGGGTCGAGTCAAGCGCACAGACGAGCACGTTCCATATCACGCGCAGATCGATGCTCGGTTTCCGAGTCGCGGGGCGCTTTCCGCACTCGAGCGGGAGATCGCCGAGGAGGTTGCTCACTCGCTGGGCCGCGCGGGACGCAAAGTGGAAGCCGCGCTGCTCGAATTGACGTCGCTCGGTGACCACTTGGATGCGCTCGCCGATGTCACGGGCGCGGAGCACGAGCATAGATCCAAGCTTGGCGGCAATCGAGAAGAGTTGCTCGTGCGCTTCAACTCGCTTCGCGAACACGCCGAGCGGGCTCTGCGTGATCTGCGCATACAACGTGAAGCGCTGGGCTTCCGGCGCCATGACGAGGTGGTTAGACGCTACGTCGTTCCGCCGCGTCGGAAGTAGACCGGACATTCACGGGGTGCCTCTGCGATGACTCGGGTCATTCGAATTCGAGGCGCCAGCGGACGTCCGCCCCCAGGTTGCCCAGGTTCGAACTCGAGATGTCGTTGACGTTGTCGTATGAGCCTTCGACGCTGACGCGCTGATTCAATCGCCACTCGAGATTGGAGCGAACCTCGCGACTTTCGCTGATACCGCTGGTGACGTAGGCGCGGATCCGCTCCGTCAGCCGTTTGCCGACGGTAACCGTCGGTTCCGTCCGCCCTGTTCGCGACGAGTACGAGCTGCCGAACCGGAATTCGTCGATCACGGGGATCGCGTCGGTGACGGCGCTGTCCGCGCCGGTGAGCGAGCCCAACGCCTCGAGGGCAACGCTTTCGCCCAAACTGGCGGACTGAGCCTGGTCGAGCTCGGTGCGAGTCAGGCCCACGGTGAGCAGCAAGAAGATGTCGTCCTGTGACAGCTTGGGCTGGCTCGTCAGGTCGATCTTCAGATTGTCAGCATCGCCGTAGGCATGCATCGTGATTCGCCACTGGCCGGACGTCGATCCCGTCTCGGCGGCGTTGCCACCAGCTGGGGGATTCGACGACGTGGACGTCGAGCTCGAGTAGCGGCGGTACTCGGTGTTGGCGCGCAGATCGACCCGCGGCGCGACGGTCGCCGGGTCGTCGAAGCGTACTTCGCCCGATTCGACCTCGAACTCGTTGCGACGCATGCGGATACGTCCACCCGGTTCGATGCGCATGCGTCCGCGCAGACCGAAGCGCTGGTTGGTTCCAGTGAGCTGAAGACCGGGCCGTTCGATACGAAGTGATGCGTCGATCAGGTTGTTGTTCAGTCGCAGCGCGCGATCGGCTCGGACCAAGACGTCCAATTCGACCACGTCTTTGGCCGGATCGTACGACTCGAACTCCGTTCTCTTGCCGCGGCGAGCGAGGTTGGCGATGTCGGCGTTCATGGTCACCGGTCTGGAGTACTCGAAGGACTTGACGTCCACGGTGCCGCTCAGCCGGGGCAACGGCGCCTCATCTTGCGTTTCGCTACGGCCGTTCCACGACGCATCCAGGTTGGCGTCCACGGCGAGTTTCACGCCTTCGGCGACCGGTACGGATACCGAGTTGACCCGCACTTGCCCCCGAAACTCTCCCAGCCGCATGCCCACCAACGGTAGCCGCCCGCCCGCTTCGACGAACCCGCCGCCGACAGCGGCCCGGGCCCGTTGGAGCACGATCGCGCCTTGTTCCAGCCCCACTCGTACATCGACGTCGTTGAACGCCAGGCCTTGCTGCCGCAGCACGAACCGCCCACCGTCGACTTGGAGCTTGCCCAGTGGGGTCGGATTCGACAGCGGCCCCACCACCTTGATCCTCCCGGAGAATTGCCCTTCGACCTGACTCAGATCCGGCATGAGCATTGCCCAGGCTTTGAGCTCTACGGGGCGCAGCGACACGTCGAGATCGAACGTCGGCCGCTTGGTGATGTTGCGCACTGCCCCGGTCACGTCGAACTCCGCCGTTCTGCCCGCTGGTGTCGCGACGTGAACGGCAAGCCTCGACGCTGACAACGAACCCGAACTGAGCGTCAATGCCTCGATCGGATCGGTGCTCACGCGAAAGCCCTTCCAAGTAACCCATAGCGAGCCGACCTCGGCGATGCCTTGAGTCGCCTGGAGTTCGTCGAGCGGCATCCGCGCCAGGTCCAACCGACCTGACAGCTTGCCGGCGGGGCGCTGCTTCGCGGTCGTGAGATCGGGCAGCAGCTCCAGCAACGGGCGAAGATCGAGCTCGTTGAAGATCAAACCGCCTTTGGCCACCTTGCGTCGTTGCCGCGTGACGGAAAACTTGTCGAACATCACCTGCTGACCGAAGAGCTGCCCATCGACGTGGAAAACGCCGGAAGCTTCGTCGGTTTGCGAGGCACCGGGGTCGAAAGGCGACGGGATGCGATTTCCGCATCGCGTGCGCTCCGCTGCAAATTTGGCCTTGCTGGGGTTTGGTTTGAGCTGAACGTCGACCTGTGACGCCGGCAGTTTCGACCTACCGAGGACGAGTGCGCTGGAGCTGGCACGTGCCTCGATCTCCATTTCGTCGACACTTCCTCCCAGTTTCCCTACCCCGCTGATCGTCCCGGACAAGACGCCGTCGAGTTTGCGCGTCGCGGTGAGCTTCGAAAGCGGGATTGCGGTGGCCACCATGTTACCGCGCAGCTTCGCTCCGGGGCTGATCCCCACGCTACCGATGATCGTCCCTGCGCCTTTGTGGAGCTGCAGCGATGGTAGCTCCAGCGACATGCCGTGGTAGCTCGCGTTCATGTCTTGCCAATGGAACGCGAACTCGCCGCGCCCGTCGTCGTACTGTTCGTCGAAGAGCGTCAGCTGCCGAACCTCGGCGTGTCCGTTGACGCGCAGGTTTCCCCCTCCGCACGTGTCGCGCTTGCCGCCCAGCACGTAGCGCACACGCGCATCGGCGTCGAAGTTACCCTCGAGGTCCAACCAGCGAGGATCTTGCTCGAAGCGCCACATCGCCAGAAAGTCGCGGACGTCGGCGTTCTTCGAAGCGACGCGCAGGTCCGCCTGGATGGACGCATCCGTTTCGAAGTCGAGACGACCGCTCGGAAGCTTGAACACGCTCTTGCCTTTGCGGACCTGCGCATTGTCGAGTTCCACCCACAGCGGCTGAAAGCGCGTGTTGGGTGCGTCCAGGTCCCCGAGCGGGAAACCGCCAAAGACCAGATCCTTGACGCCCAAGTTCACTTCCAGCAGCGGATCGTCCATCTTTCCCGAGCCGTGCGCGTCGAGGGTCGCCTGACCCGAGATCGGTACGGTGACCAACGGACTGATCTCGGCCAGGTTGATCGTCGCTTGCGGGACGTCGATCAGAATCCAATTGTCGAAGCCGAGGTGGACCGTCGCATCGAGGTGGCTCGCGCCGAAGCGAATGTCCATCCGGTTGAATTGGATGGAGTCGTTGCGGATACCGAACCTCCCGCGCAGCTGGGCCTTTGGTTTGGCCCCGATCATGTGCTGGCGAGCCGGGTTGTGATAGGCGCGGTCGAACACCTCGAACTGGCTCGTGTCGATCACGACGTCGCCGTCGAGTCTCGGCGGCTCCAGCGACCCCTTGAAGTTCGTCACGATGGCCCGATCCACCATCCAGTGGACGATGGTGTTCGGCGTGATGCCGATGTCGCGCATGATCGCGGCGAACGGCACTCCGCGGCCGTCGACTTTGCGCGCTTCCAGTGCCATGTCGAACGGCGAGATGTCGACGTCGTAGATGTCGACTGGGCCGCCGCCGTAGACGACGTGCATGTGATCGACCAAGACGTGATCGTCCACCACGCGCACCTCGCCTTCGGAGCCTTCGGACAAGCGCCGCCCGGCGAGGTGGAACTCCCCGGTTTGCACTTTGCCGTCGAATTGGGGGAGGCGACCGTCTGCGTCGTAGCGGGCCTCGCCGTCGAGGCTGAGCCAGCCGCTGAAACTGGGAGCGCCCCCCGTCACCCGGTTGAGCAGTTCCGCGGGCAGCCGCGCCTCGATGCTACCCTCGATCGAGTCGAGACCGCCTTCGGCGTCGGTGACGACGCGCAGCTGACTGCTGCGCAATTGCACTCGTTCTCTCGGAGGTTCGCCCTCTTCGGTTGTCGGGCACTGCGGTTCAGTGCCGAAGTCGGACTCGATGTCCGCACTGCCGGACATCGACACGCGGCGCACCAGGATGCCGTCTGGATCGATGCGCACCCGCGCATCCACCTGGCATATGACGTCCTCGTCCCAATGGTAAAACGTCCCTGGGACGCCGTCGGTGCGTGTGCTTTCGAACGTGTCTTCGGGATAGGCGATGCGGCTTTCACCCATGCGAATCGCCAGCTCGACGGCATCCGGCCCCTCGGTGAACACGTCCAGGTCGATGGGTCCGGTCTCGACGTGGATCCCGTCGATGAGCACGTCGAAGCGCGTGTCGGTGGCCGACAACGAACGAAACGGCGCATGGTCCATCCCCCCGCCCGACGTTTCCGGTAGCCGTACCGACAGATTCGTCACGACCCCGTCTTCGATCACCAGGTGGTGTTCGGCTCGCTCGATTTCGATGTCGCCTATGTCCAGGCGGCCAGCGATGAGCGAAAACACGCGCGGCGTGATCCCGACGCGGGCGACTTGGATCGCCGGTTCGGCGCCGTCGTTGCTCTCGACACGGACGTCTTCGAGCGCGATTTCCAGCGGCAACAGGCTGATCTGGATCTGGTAGCGCGCTTCGATTCCGAGCAGGTCTCGAAGCACTCGCGTCGTTTCTCGCGACACCCACGCTTCAGCGGCGTCCGAGCGAGCGATGTAGCCGGCCGCCAGCGGAAGCGCGCCGAACACCGCGAATACCGCGCACAAGATCTGGGCGATGAGTCGACCCGGATCGAAGCGCCCGGTGGCGCGGTATTTCGGGGGTCGGTTCGACGACATCGCTTCAGTAAACGTACTGTGGGGATTGGGAGAATCACCCCCCAACGGCGTCTCACCCGCGGCTGGACGCCCATGGGCGAGCGGTTTTCTGGGGGTTTGTCCGGGTGGGGCGGGAGGTGCGGCGAGAAAACCGGGAGCTTAGAACAGTAATGGGGAAGCGCCCCGGGGCAAAACAACGCGCTGCCGCTGAAGTTGCGTCGTGTGCGGGCCGGGTTGCGGCCACGGATTCTTCGCGTCGGGCCATCCGAAAGGGTGTCCATGGAAACGTTTCAAAGCGGCGATTCGATCCCCCGGCGGCGGTTTTTCACGTTGCCAATACCGCTGCCCGGCCCCGAAAGAGCCAACGCCGCCTGAACACCCTCGCTTTCAGCCCGACTCGGCGCGCTGATCGGCGGTCGTGCTCTGTGCTTGCCGCGCGTAGGCGCGCATCAGCGCTCGGGACGCGTGGGGGGCGGCGATGCCGAGCAGCCCCTTGTTCGGCACCAACGTCGCGACCACGCCGAACAGCAACACCATCGTTCGCTCGAGGTAGAAGTAGCCTTCGGGGTAGCGGACGCTGGAGGCGACCTTCCTCAGCCGTCCCCGCAACTGGTCGACGCCGGACAGGGTGCGGATCTGTGAGGAATCGAGGCGCGACAGATCGCTCAGTTGCATCGACGCCAGCGCGTGAAGGTATTCCTTGCCGACCGTTCGCAGCAGTTCGCGGTCTCCGCCCTCGGCAACGAATCCCATTTCTTCAACACCCAGCAGCACTTGCTCGGCGTTGCGACCCAACCCGCCGAGAATCACTTTGCGTAGGCCTGAAACCAGGGTTTCACTCACTTCAGCGACGGCGCCGTAGTCCAAGATCACCAACTTACCGTTCTTGACCAGGAAGTTACCT
>QJWJ01000111.1 GCA_003235365.1 Deltaproteobacteria bacterium | reverse complement strand
AAGCGCATAGGACGCCTTGCAAACCTGGCGGAATGCACCGGAGAGCTATCATCGACAGGGCTCGACATCGAGCCGTTCGCCGAGTTCAGTCCATCATTCGTTGCGCACATCGATATCGGGCTGTTGCGACTAAACGCCGCGGAGTTCTCCGTTCGCGGCGAACTACGAAGCGGGATCGAGTTGGGTTTCGCCGCAAGGGCGACAGGCGGTTGCCACGTCGACTTCATGAAGCTGGTTCCACCGGGCGGGCGCGGCTTCGAATTCGACCACGTCGTTCCCGTGGGTGGCATTCCCGTGGTCCTCTCACACAGCATCACGCCAAAAGCAACAACGGACCTCAACGCCACTCTGACGTCAGAGGTCAACGCCCAAGCGAGCGCGACCTATGCGCTGGAGTTTGGCACCGCTTACGACGGATCCGAGTGGGAGCCTTTCAGCAAACTCGATCGAACGGCAACCGCGTCGCTGAATGCCAGCAATCGGATGGACCTGTCTGCGGATCTCACCCTCGGGTTCGAGCACAGCACGAAACTCTACGACGCTTTCGGCCCGACGACAGCATTGAACGCGAGTATGTTGGGAAGGTTCTCTACGGATCTGCTCTGCGACTACGAGACCAAGGTCGCCGCCCAGGTGAAAGGAGCTCTGGGTCTAACCCTCGACGTGCCCATCATCGACGAGACGCTCTACGAACTGCACTACGAGCGGACCCTAGCGCAAGCCGTACTGTTCGAAGATGAGGGCTCGCTCAGCTCCCAGATCTGCGAGCCGCCCCCAACGCTCGACGTACCGCCAGACGACGCGGTGTTGGTTTTCGCCAGCGGCGACTTGTCCGGCGAGATGGGGTTGCTCGAGATCGCCGTATCGCCGCAGGACGCGGATGGTAACTTCGTGGGCCAAGACCTCACCGGAGACCACTTCGCATTCGCAAACACCGCGATGGCTTCGACGAACGGGGGCGAGAACATCGAGCTCGAGACGAGCGTGCTGCGTGTCGAGGTCGAGCAGCCACCGAAGACCGAAGGCTTGACCGCGGTGGTCATCTTCGACTCATCGGGCAGCATGACCGACAGCGATCCGAACGCTGTCGGAAGACGCGCGGGGGGAGAAGCACTGATCTCACGCGTGTCCGGTGGCGACAAGGTGGCGTTCTTGGACTTCGGTGTGGGCACGACCGCCCCGCACAGCGCATCGAGAGAGCTGCAGCCGTTTACGGACGATACGACCGCGCTGAAGGAGGCGTTGACACTGTTGACGGAGGAAGGCGGGACACCTCTGTTCGAGTCCCTCCTCGATGGTCTCGGGATGCTCGACGGTGAACTCGCCGAGGGCGGCGTGATAGTCGTCCTGACTGACGGCGTCGCCGACAGCACCAGCCTCGCGGAGACTGTGATACAGCGTGCGCAGTCCCGGCAAACGCCCATCTTCGCTGTCGGGCTGGGGTCTCAGCTCGACTTCACTACGCTCTCAGATCTGGGCCAACGCACCGGTGGCGGCTTCGCGCTGGCCAGCGACGCGGACGGCCTGGCAACCACCTTCGATGGCGTCTCCGCGGGCATTTCGCTTGGGAGGGTGACCGTAATTGGAGAGGCGACCTATCCTGCTCCGCCTACCAACGGCCGCTACAGCGTTTCGGGCGAACTCGTGACGCTGCCAGGGTCCCCCGATGAGATCAGGACGCAGTTTAGCTTCGTGGCCGATCTCGTCGCTGCCACACAGTAGTTACGCGACGTAAGGATCCTTTCATGCGCCGTGGCAAGCACATCGTTTCATTGTCCTTCAGCCTCTCGCTCCTCGGCTGTCTGCCGCAACGGGAGGGACACGAGGATCCCTCTGACGCGGGAGACGCCGGGCATTTCACCGACGTCGATGCCAGTGCACCCACCGCCAACGCGGGGCGCGACGTGATCGGCGAGTTCTGGAAGACCCTGGAAGCGGGCGCGCCGTGCTTTCCGCAGGAGACGCGGACGTGTGAGTGCGCGCTGAACGTATTGGGGATGACCACTTGCAGCGATGACTTCGAATGGCTGCGCTGCGTATGCGACGGCAACGGCAATGGCGACGGCGATGGCGACGGCGACGGCGACGAAACTCAGTGACACGGGACACTCAGTGAGCGCACAACGCCGATGAACTCCTGCGCCTGGCGTAGTGCGCAAAGGCGTGGTGCGCAGCGCCGTCAGAACGACGGGCAGCGTCGGACTGCAAAACGATAGCAGTTCAGTAAGAAAGGGCCGAGCAACGGTTCAAATGGCTGGAGGCAGCAAACAACGCGCCTCGAGGAGCCAAACCGATGCGAAGACCCACACGTAAACCCGTCGACCCGCTCACGATGCGCCAAGCCATCGAGTGCATTGACGCCGTCGTACCGCCGACCACCCCCATCTTTTGCGACATCGGCAATGCGATGTGCCACGCAATTCGACACCTGCGTCGGCGTGCTCCAGGCAGCTGGCACCTGTCGTTGGTGCTGGGTGGGATGGGAAACGCATTGGGTCAAGCCATCGGTGCGTGTGTCGGCAAGCGGCAGCCCACCATTGCCCTAGTCGGCGATGGCGCGGCGCTGATGTGCATTGGCGAGCTGCGCACGGCGGTCGAGCAGCGCCTACCGCTCGTCGTCATCATTTTCAACAACGGCGGCTGGGGCATGGTCGAACAGGGACGCAACCTCGACTTCGCCGGCGCCGGTCTGCCGAGCATGTTGTTCACCCCGAAGGCACGCCTTGCTCCCATGGCCCAAGCCGTGGGCGCGTCTGCGCTGACTGTGACTCGATTGTGTGATCTCGGTCCGTCGCTGCGGCAGTGCCTTTCGCACCAAGAACCGACGCTGCTCGAGCTGTGGGTTGATCCCAACGAGCCCGCTCCTTTCGAGAGCCGTCGCCACACGTTGACCACTGGAGGAAACTGACCATGAAGAACGAATCACTCACCGCCGCGGGCTCACCGCGCCTGGCTGCCAACGACACCACCGCGCCCACCTGCGCCGAAGCAATCATGTCGACCTTGGTCGAAGCTGGCTACCGATGCTTGTTCTGCGTTCCGGGAGGCTACGCGATGGTGCTACAGGGTGCCGCTTGCCGGACCCCCGGGCTCACGGTGGTGCAATGCCACGATGAACGCCACGCGGCGAGCATGGCTGAAGGTTGTGCTCGCAACGGCGTCCTGGCGGCTCTGCTGACCATCACCGGACCCGGCCTCACCGGCGCCCTGACGGGTATCACGAATGCCTACCAGGAAGGCACACCGATCTTCCACATTGGGGCGGAAGTAGCGAACCACCGGCGCGCTCGGGGAGCCGCGCAGCACATCGATACGCTCGCCCTGGTGAGCTCGGTCGTCAAAAGCGCGCAGCTGCTGGAGAGTGGCACTCCGGTTGGTCCCACCGTCCTGGAGCTGGCGCACTGCAGCCGCAGTGGGCGTCCGGGGCCAGTGTATCTCGGCGTGCCGCTTGACGTCGCAACACAACCCTCGTGTGAAGCAGTGGGGCAGGCTTTACCCGCGTACACGAGTAGCACCGCGTCCCCAGAGGTGGAGCAGGTGACGGAACTCACCAAGCTCTTGATTGAAGCCCAATGCCCAGTCGTACTCGCGGGCTACGGAGTCCGAATGGCGAACGCTCAGCGCGAGCTGCGGCAGCTGGTCGACCGCATGCCGCGACTCAGGGTCATGTCGAGCCCGCGAGCGTTGTGCGAGTTTCCCCGCACCGACCCGCGATGTCTCGGCGTGGTCGGACTCGCCGGTGACGCGCGTTTGCCTGATGAAGCGGATCTGCTGTTGGTGCTCGGTAGCAGGCTTTGGGAACACACCGCGACGCCCATCGCAAAGCGCCTCGAGCGCGGCCTACCGCTCGCCCACGTCGACATCGAAGCGTCAACTCTCGGGGCCATCTACCCAGTGCGTCTCGGGATCTGTGCCGACATCAAGGAGTTGCTCACGCACACGCTAGCTGCGCTGCCGCAAGCGCCAACCGAATCGACGGCTGGTCTGGTGAACTCCCGATTGCCGGCAGCGGGGCGTGCCGAGGAGAAGGCGAGCTGATGGACGTACTAACAGTCTTGAATTGGGAACACGTGGTCTTCGCGGCGGGCGCGCTGCACTTCGTTCAGCCCATCGCGATGCGCTTCGTGCCGAAGGTGCTCTCGTGGAACGAGGACATGGCCAAACTGCGCCCGATCAATCGTCAGATCTTCCGTGTCGTGGTGCGAGGATTGGTGGTCACACTGTCCGGGATCGGGCTCATCGCGGTGCTGTTTCCTGGGCAGTTGCTCCAGACCGGCGCCGGCAGCGCGCTGCTATTGCTGATGGCCGTTCAATGGGCCTACCGATTGTGGGTCCAACTGTGCGTGTACCGGCATACGTGGCCCAAGAGCCATCGAGCTTCCTTTGTCGGGCTCAGCCTCCTACTCGCGTTGAAGGCCGGTCTCTACGCGCTCTGCTTTGTTGCCGCTGTGTCAGTGCACTAGGATCACAAACGGGGGACGTCGGCTCCGGCGGCGTTGAGGCCACCCAGAACTCGGAACGCGCTGCGGGCACATCGCCGCCCGCAAACCCACGACAACAGTGTTTCCGCGCCAGTCGATTTCTACTACCTTCGGCGCTACGCTTCCGGACGGGGGAGCCATCCCGGGGAGCGGCGGATGCATCAGCCAGGGGACATCATCGATATCTCAGCCATTGCGCGCGCCCAACAGCTGCGCAATGCACGGATGATCAGCTTGGCTCTCGGGCTGCTGTCCGCGGCGGGGGCAATCGTCGCGACGTTCTCGGGTTACTCCCCCCTCATGGCGCTGATCGTCGTGGCTCCCGTCATTGGGATGGGCTTGGCGTATTTCTTGGCGCGCAAAGGACATTTGGGGGCGTCGGTATCCTTGTTGGTCGTCTCCATGTACGTCCAGCATCCCACTGCAGTGGCGATGCAGGGTTCGCTGGGCGCCACACCATTTGCAGTGTCCATCGTCATATTCCTGGCGACTGCGACTAGCCCATCGCGTTACCTCGTGTTGGCGTTCCTGGGCTGCTTGATCACGTTGGCAGTGGAAGGCGCGCTGGTCGCACCCCTCACCGCAGCCGACCAGGGTCTGTTGGGGACAGCCGCCTTGATCGCCACCCTCTGCTTCGTCGTCTCGATGTTGCACGCCCGTGGTGTGGAGCGCGCGTTCGCCCTCGCCGAGGAGCAGTCCCGCGCGCGAGCCGCTTCCGCACGCGAGGTGCTGGAAAGCGAACGGCGGTTCCGCCTCTTGGCAGAAACGGCGGATGATCTCATCGCCATCCTCAAACCCAGCGGGGAAACGGTCTTTTTGAGTGAGTCGCACGAACGCCTCTTCGGAGTCCCGCTGGCGACGCTGAGCCAAGGGCGATTCAGCGAGCATCTGGAAGTGGAAGAGCTGGAACAAGTCCGGAAAACGTTCAGCCAGGCTTTGATGGATGGCCACGGACGGTTCGAAATGGCCGTGATTGTCCCAGGCAAGGGGCGCGTCCTGCTGGATGTCCGGGTGCGCCCCATCGAATGGCAATCGGGCATCTTCGCCGCGATGATCAGCCGAGACATCACCGAGCAGCGCGCCCTGCAAGAGCGCCTGCATGCATCTGAACGTCTCGAAGCGCTCGGGCGCCTCGCGGGGAGCGTCGCGCACGACTTCAACAATCTACTGACCGTCATCGAAGGATCCGCGGAGATCGCCGGCAGCAAGTTGCCCGAGGGCAGCTCGGCATTGGAAGACATCGACGCCGTGATGAGCGCCTCGCACATGGCCGCCGAGTTGGCGCGCCAGCTGCTCACCTTCAGTCGCCGCGAGATGGTGATCCGCACGCCAACGGATGTCGGGACGGTGTTGAGCGAACACAAGAACATTCTCGCGCGTCTGCTGGGGCCCGAGATCCGCCTCGAATTCGAACTCGCCGAAGGACTGCCGGACGTCACCATCCCCAAAGCGCACGTGGAGCAGTTGGTGATGAACTTCGCCGCCAACGCTCGTGATGCCATGCCGCAAGGAGGGGAGTTCCGTGTCGCCACGCGACTGCGACGATTGAAGGATCGCCAAGTCGGTGATCTGCTGACCGGTGACTACGTCGAGCTCGAGGTCCGAGACAGCGGAGTGGGGATAACCCCGGACGTCCTCCCTCGGCTCTTCGAACCGTTCTTCTCCACCAAGGGCAAGCGCGGAACCGGCCTGGGCTTGGCGACGTGCCAGTCGATCGCCATCGCCGCGGGCGGGCTCATCACCGTAAGTACCGTCGTCGGAGAAGGGACGAGCTTTCGAGTGTTCTTGCCCGTCACGCAACCGACGGAGGCGCCCGCCAGCACTCCGGTCGTCGAAAGCCGATTGGCGTTGAACCACGTCTTGGTCGTCGACGACGACGCAGACGTGCGCTCCTTGGTCACGCGGATGCTCAGCGCGGATGGTTTCGACGTGCAAGCCGTGGCAACCGCGGCCGAAGCGCTCGAAGTCCTGGGAGACGACCAAGTCGCGCTCGACGCGCTAGTCACCGATGTCGTCTTGGGAGCCGAGCGCGGGACCGACTTGCTCGTGAAGTGCCGAGCGTTGCGCCCCTGCCTGCGTATTCTCGTCATGTCCGGGTATACGCCAGATCCCGAAGCCGCACGCGTTCTCGAACAGTACGACGCGACGTTTCTGCCGAAGCCCTTCGGCCGTGACAAACTCAGGGCCGCCCTACTCAACCAGAGCGGCAATCATGTTGATTGCCGCGACAAATCAACAACCTAGAGCACCGAGCTGCGAGCAAGAGCGCCCGAACGTGGCCCAGAAAAACGCCCTCACCCCCGCTGGGGCGATCTTTCGGGGCATTTCCGTGCACAGGCAAGCTGATCGGTGCTCTCGGTGCAGCCGTTTTGGTAACCCGTTGCTCACGAGGCGCGTGATCGGATAGTACGGCGCCCATGCTCGGTTTTGGGCCCGCCCGCGGGTTCGCAATACATGCTGCAACGGCGCTGGCGATCGCATGGGGCATGGTTGGGCGCGCCGGCGCACAGCCCCAAGAGGCGTGCGCCGACTTCTGCTGGGAAGCACCCCCCGAATGTCCCGACGAGGCGGACGTCAAAGCCCGCATTGCCACGCTTGGTGAAGGACGAGACCTGCCGCAGCCACGCGGCATCGTCGCTCGAGTCACACGTGATGCGGAGCAATGGGTGCTGGTGCTGACTCAACCGCCGGAGCGTCGAATCATTCGCGCGGACGACTGCAGCGATCTCGCCGAAGCGGCGGCTGTAGCGGTCACGCTGTCATTGGGATCTGTGACGAGTAACACCGCGCCCACAGGGTCAGTCAGCGAGTCGACCGAAGAACTGAACGCCGCCCCGAACTCGAGTGAACCCCCACGAGCCGAGCTGCTGGAGCCGACTCGGCCGGCGCCCACTCTGCTCGAACCCGTCGCGTCCGAGCCGGCACCCGTCGAACCCGTCGCGTCCGAGCCGGCACCCGTCGAACCCGTCGCGCCGCCCAATGAAGACTCGCCCTCCAAAGCGCCGGCCCAAACTCCCAGCGCGTCCGTCGACGACGACCCACCCGCTGGTGATACCAACGACAGCGGACCCTCCGTTCTGATCGGGATCGACGCGCTCGTCGACGGCATGCAGCTGCCCAGCGCAGCTCCCGGTCTGAAGGTCGCACTGGGCGTGCGCTCACCCGCCCTTCGCATGGAAGCGTATGCGGTGGCCCTGTTACCCGTGCAAGAGCGGATCCCCGGCGCGACGGAGGTCGACGCTCAGTTCGAGTACTTCGCCGCGGGGGCCCGAGGCTGTTCAGTGCTCGCCGGGGCGCCGACGTGGCTTCGGATCTGCGGCAACGTGGAGGTGGGCCGGCTCAACGCCCATGCCTCGGACCTGCTCGACTCGCGGGAGCAGAGCAGCATCGTGCCCTCGCTGGGGCTCGGCGCGCATGCGAGCCCGAGCTGGCAAGACTTTGAATTGACGGTGGGAATCGACGCCGCGGTAGCCCTGATCCAAGACAGTTTCACCGTGGACGAGGGCCGAACCGAGCTGTTCGAGGCACCGGCCGTGACGATTCGTGGAAGCGCTGGCGTCGCTTTTTTCGTCTGGTAGTCCCAAAACCGGTCCCGCCGGACACGAACCTCCTAGAGCGGCAATCAGGTTGATTACCGCGATGAATCAACTGGCTGGAGCACCGATCCCGCAGCGTCGGCGACCGAGAAGACATCGAAGAACATGAACAGGAGCGGCCACCAGGAGCACCGTCGGGGCAGCCCCCTCTCACCGAGGACGGCTCGTTCCGGCGGTTGCTCGTGGGGAGGCGGCTGATGGACAAGCCCGCCGCGGCCCTGCAGCACTTCGCCGCACCGGACGTCACGCGAGATTGCAGCAGTGCACCCGACCGGCGTTCTGCGGCTCCCGCATTTCAAGACGTATATCGCGATGAGTTCGACTTCGTGTGGCGCAGCCTGCGGGGGCTCACCGTCGGCACTCGCATCAGCATCGAGGACGCAGCGCAAGACGTTTGGCTCGTCGTCACGCGCCGGCTCGACGAATTCCGAGGGGATAGTTCGCTGCGCACTTGGCTGTTCGCCGTGGCTCGCAACGTCGTTCAGAATCACCGACGACAGCAGCAACGCAAGGGCGGGCTCGAATCGTTCGACGAAACGTTGGAAGAAACCACCCCGGCGGCAGATGGCTGCACCCCCGAAGAGTTCGCGGCGTGGCGTGACGTGAGGCTGTTCATGAGCACGCTGAATCAAGACGCGCGCGAGGTATTCTTGTGTCGATTTCTGCTCGAAATGACGCCGCGTGAAGTGGCCAGCGCAACGGGGCGGAACGTGGTGTTCATCTACACCGAGACACGCAATCTGAGAGCATCGTTCAAGCGTTGGCATGAATCGCGAGAGGATGAGGAGCCATGAAAGACCCAATGGATCCACAGCAAGTACTGGAGCTTGCACAGCGCGCCATGGGCCCCGACGGCGCAAACCGACGCAGGCTGGACACGGCCCTGCTCGCCGCGGGGGTCAGCGTGCCGGCGGCGCTTTCGACGGGAGTCGCCCACGCGGCATTGCACGGCGCTGCTGCTCACGGCGCGGTCGGCCAGGGCGCCGTCGCGAGCACCGTTGGAAGCGGCACGGCAGGCGCCGGACTGAGTGGGGGCACGTCGACAGCCACGGCGCTGACCGCCAAGACATCGATGTTCACCGGATTGAGCGCGAAAGCCTCCGCTGGGCTGGGGCTGCTGGGTTCGGTCGGTGCCGGCAAACTAACGGTTGCGGCGGTCATTGTCGGCTCGGGTGTGGTCGGGGTTTACGCCGAGCATCGAGCTGAGCAGCCGTTGCAGGAAGCAGCGACTCGAGGACCACAGACCCCAACGCAATTTCAGAGCGCAGGAGTCGCGGAACGACCGACATCCGTTTCATTCGGCGGCAGCGCGGTTCCGCCCACGGTCGTCGTCCCTCCGGCACCTGCCCTCGAGGTAACCGGCGCGAAACAGCCCAAACGCGAAGGCCCTGCGAAACGCCGTGTCGAGCCTGTCATCGCGCCGGCCGCTCCCGCGCAGAGCAGGGCAATCCAGGCCACGCGAGCCACCACAAGGCCAGAAGCTCACTCAGCCCCGCCAGCCGAGGGGCAATCCGTCGCGGAACTGAAGATCGAACTGCAAGCCCTTCGAAGCATCGACGCGGCATTGGCGAGCGGGGACGGCTCGAGCGCACTGCGCCTCTTGCGCGAACTGAACGCTCGTGTGCCGCAAGGCTCGATGCTACCCGAGCGACGCGTCAACGAAGTCTTAGCGCTGTGCCAGACGGGGCAAACAGAGCGAGCGCAGCTACTCGCGCGGCGACTCATTGCCGGCAACGGTGGTTTCTACACGCGGCGTCTCATGAACACCTGCGCTCTGCACACGACGACTGAATTCGCACCTTCCGCGACTCGTGAGGCAACGCACGAGAAAAGCGTCGAGGCGCCTCCAAAACCGGAAGCACTGGAGACTAAATGAGTATGGCAAACTCACTCAATCGAACGTCACTCCAACTGGCTCGAAGCTCGATCTGGCTCTTCAGCGCACTGCTGCTGGGTTGTTCCGGTGATGCGAAGGACCTGGGCAACACCAAGCAGGACGTCAATACTCTGCGCGACAACCAGCCAAGCCCGAGCGAGAGCAACAACACGGGCAACGCAGCGGACACCCCAACGCCGTCGATGGCAACCAAAGCAGAGCCAAAGGCGGGGGCAGAGCCAAAGGCGGGGGCAGAGCCAAAGGCGGGGGCAGAGCCAAAGGAAGCGGCCGAGCCGAAGCCAGCGGCGAAGACCGACGCTGAAGATCCCCCAATCGGCGAGTCCGACACGGAGGCCTCCGACGCGCACTTGCAGTGCTCCGAAGATCTCGATGCGGCCTGGCAATGGCGGGACGCACTGCTTCCCGGCGTACCCGACGGACCGCTGGTCGGCATCTGGCAAGGCCAAGCCCAGGTCAGTGATCTCGGGTTGCCGTCAGGCTCGCGCAAAGTGACGCTGGTTCTCGCCGAAGATCACGCATCGATCACCTTCGGCGAAACCCCCGACGAATCGCCACTGCTGAACCAAACCGCCAGCGCATCGACAGACATCCGCGAAGGGTTCGAGTACACGTTGCTGGCGTCGGAGGTCTTGCTCGACGAGACCGATCCCGATGGCGACCCGTTCGCCCAAGCCGTGCGCTTGTCGGTCTTCCCTTTCGAGCCCTACGACGACCTCTGCCAAGAGCAGGAACCCAGCGCGCCTTCGGGTGATCACTGTCAGTACAACTGCATGCCGAGCGAACTGTCTGGCTACGAAACCACCTCTGAGCAGGACGGTGAGTGTTTCGTCGACGGAACGCCGCTGTCCTGCGACCGCGTCGCGCTCTGCGCATCCGCCTGCACCTGCGACGAAGGTGGCTGCAGCGCCGATCCGCTCGAAGCGTTCGAGATGGTGGCCGGATTGCAGCCAGAGTTACCCGGCTGGTTCCTGTTGTCGTTGCCACCGGCGTGGACGGCGCTGAACAACGCGCCCACGATCGGAGCGAACGGCCAGGTCTGGGTCCAACTGCTGCACGCGGAACCGCCCAGCCTCGATGCGGGTGGCCCTGCGCCCGCACCTTGAGACGCCCCTGGAAACGAACGGTCGACGCAACGGTTGTCACCCGTCAGTGCTGACGGGTGGACTCTGGGGCGTCGACACGTCTCCTGGGCTCGGCAGTCTGACACGGTTTGCAGTCGACGCGGGAGCTGAGGGCGACGCGTGCCCGGCGACGCCCACGACCGATCACCGCTCCGGGTCGATGCCACCGCTGGCGGGCGTGGAGGCGACGCACCCCGACCCGCCGTGCGTGAGCGTCGCATCGATGGGCGGGCCCAAGTCCGGATCCCGCGATTGCAGCGCGACCAGCTCCGCCTCGGCGTAGGTGCGCTCGCCGCAGCCTTCGAACGCTTTCGCTGGTCGAGGCAATCAGCGGACGCGCCTCCGATCTGGTGCAAGAACTCGTGCCCATCGCTGACGTGCCCGAGCTGCTCGACGTGGCGCGCCAGCGCGCCGCTGCCAAGCGCTTGGCGTTCGACGAGCCGTGGTCCGCTGCAGCGCGGACAGCCCCGGCTTTTCGACGCCGACGAACTGGGTCGAGACGCGCCGCGGCGCGGAGCACCGCGTCTCGACCCTCCCCCTCCTGGGCTCAATGATGGTCAGGGCGGCTGAGTCGCTGCTCAGCGCGCGCGCGGGACACACGGATCGACGAGGGTCACTTCGAGCGTCTCTTTGCTCGCAGAAAGCACGCTCGCGTCGAGCTTCAGCATCGACGTGTCCTCGTCGTAGGTGTACTGCGACGCTTCGAGCACACGTTTGGTCCCCTTGCGGTCGACCAGCGCGACCGTGTCAATCGACTCGTTGCTCCCCAACGTCACCAAATACTCGGTCTGCAGCAGGCCGTGAGCAAACGCGTCGAACTCGCTGATCGCCGGCGCGTAGGAGCCGCAGATCGGAAAGACGTGAGAGGGGCCGTCAGTGACCATCCGCAACGTCTTGGCGTAGCTCTGCCCCGTCGCGAGCTCACAGTCGAACGACTCGTCGTGGGTGATCGCCGCCACGTTGTAGCCGTCCTCTCCAAAGTGGCGATCGGCCTCGAGCTGAAATGCGCGAATCATGTCCAGCACGTCACCGGCATTGACGAGCGAGGAAACGTGGCCTCCGCCGGAATGAGAGCTGACCGGGACCGTGCGCATGCCGACGGATTCGCAGTTCACCCAGCCTTCAGCGCCATAGCGACGGGCGCAGAAGTCGATCATGTTCGCGTAACTCTCGCCTTCGTAGTCGAAGGGCTGCGTGCACGCATCGAGGTTCGGGTCGCTGGTGTCGAATCCACACAACCGGTCCCTGGCGTCGTCGTAGCAATCCGTATTGCAGTTTTCGACGATGTTGCCTGGCCCGCACTCCTCACTCGCACGCGCTTGCTGCGCACTGGTGCACGCGGCCCGCGTATCGGTGCAAGCCTCGACCGCGCCGAGCACTTGACCGTGCCACGACGCTTGGTCGGGGAAGGTTTCGCCGAAGTCGTCGACCGGGACGCACTGATAAGACATGAACCGCGACGCCTCGGACAGCGACGCGGAGAAACGCCACAGGTCGCAATCGGAATCGCAGCCCTCTTCGTGCCACGTCCCCGTGACGGCCATCGTGTAGTAGTTGTACTCGCCGACACAATCCCGCGGTTCACTCACGTCGTCTTCGTCGGATATCACCAGGAACACGGCGTGCTCGGGCAGTGCCTCTTTGGGCTGCAACATGTAACGGTTGAGCGTGCACATGGGCTGCTCGACTTGGGAGGCTCCACCGCCAAGCGCGAGGATGTATTCCGAGATCAACTCCTGTTGTTCGACGACCTGTGCATCGGTCATGTCCGCGGTCACGACGGCGATCGGATCGGGCATCACGAACTGCCACTGCCCCTCGTATTCGTAGGTCGTCTCCAAGTCGCCGATGGCCGGACAAGCGATGCGCTCACCGGTCGGCGCCGTACAGCGCTCGACGTAGCGAGTCATCGCGTTCTGGTAGGGCTGAGACGTGACGGGATCGCGCCAGGTGACCAGCTCTTCTCCGGAGTAGCGATTGACGGCGGGCGCGCTCGATTCGCCGTATTGGGTCGGAGTCAGGACGAAGAAACGCACTTCGTGCCCGACGACGTTGTCGAGCAACGAGCTGAGCCCGTTGATGAGCTCGGGCTTGGACCACGACAGGCTATCGGAATGATCAGCGACGATGATCACGTCGAAGGGCGGAGGTGCACTGAGCGGCACGGTCTCCAAACTGACGACCCGTTCGCATTCGAACGCACCGCCATCGCCCAAGATCGACTCGTCGACGAGTATTTGATCGTCCTCGGAGACCACTGGGGAGTCGGGATCGTTCGGATCGTCGGTGCCACCCTTGCCGTCGGGGCCGCCCGACGAACCGGGCCCGCCGCCGCTCGGGTCGTCGCTACCCGCTGCCGATGGCGAGCCGTCTGCCGACGAGCCGAGGCCGCCGTCAGCGCCATCCGTTCCCTCGGCGGACACATCACGGCTGCCATCGTCGGGATTGCGCGAAGTGCTGACGTCGTCGCTATCTCCGCCGCACGCCGCTGCCAGAACGGCCATCACCGACCACAGCCCCCGACGAACGGGGTGTTTCACCAATGAGCTTCGGGACGATTGGGCCCCGAGCCGCGCAGACCAGCTCAGACGAGTCATTGCCGCGAAAGATAACCCATGACGTGCCGCTGCGCGCGCCCTTCTCGAGCAACGTCGCTCTCGATCCGCACAGCGGCTGCAAACCACGTCAAAAATGCCAGGGATTCCGACGTTCGCGCTCCGTATACTGGTTGAATACGCTTTTTGCCGGCGAGGGTGCATCGATACAAAGCGCTGTGCTCGATGGTCGAATAGGCTAAACAGTCAGGACACCAAAGATGATGCGAACCCTACGTCCAACAATGCTCACCCTGAGCTCCGCCTTGATGTTGTCGGCATTCACCGGCTGCAAGGAGTCGGACAGTTCGACCGGGTCCGTCGCCGATACACACAGCGGCGCGGGAGGCGACACGGGCACGATGCCGAATGAAGGTTCGGCGGGTGGGCCATCTTCTGCGAATTCATCCGAACCGGTGACGTCGAGCCCGGAGCCGAGCTCCGTCGCCCCGGATCCGACGAATCCCGACGAAGCGCCCATGCCGACGACTTCCGCCACGACGACGGTCGCGCCCCCCGCCCCGACGGCACCGACGCCAACGATGGACGCCGGCACCCCCGTCGACCCTGCCCCCGGCCCAACCTCCACCGCAGCTCCCGATTCAGGCACGCCCGAAGATGACGGCTGGCAGCTCGACTGGATGGACGACCCCGTCGACAACCCCGTCGTGTGCCCCGCAGACGAACCCGCGGTGGGCGACCCTTGCCCCGAGTACGAGCTGGTCTGCAAGTACGGCGACGAAACCAATTGCCGTAGTCGCTGGGTGTGCGGGCAAAACGACACCTGGTACATGCAGTTTGCCAAGCGCGATTGCCCCGATGTCTGCCCCGCAGACGAACCCACCGAAGGTGACCCGTGTGACTCGGACCTGACCCAATGTACCTATGGGCCCGATCCCACGTGCCGGTCGCAGTGGATGTGCTTCGAGTCGAAGTGGACCCTCGTGTTTCCCGCCAAGGAATGCGCCGAACAGAACAACTGTCCCGAAGAGCCGCCCCGCGTCGGCTTCGACTGCGACCCATACCTGTTCGAAAACGGCTGCGTGTACACCACGGCATATTGGTGCGGGTGCAACTGCGCCTGGGACGAAGAAGCGATGAGCAGCGGTATTCCAACGACGCGTTGGTACTGCCGCAACATCGAGTCATCGTTCCCGCCGGACTACCTCAGGTCGTGTCCGACCGAAGTGCCCACGGACGGCACTCCCTGCGACACAGGCAGCACTTGCGGCTACCAGACACTCGACGAATGCAACGGCTACGGCGAGGGCACGACCCTCGCCAACTGCGTCGATGGGTTGTGGAGCGTGCAGTTGCCGCCGCTGACGAATTTCTGACGAGCGAGCCCGAGCGTGCTCGCACGGCCCAGTGGGCGAGCACGCTCGTCGGGCGGTTCTTCGGGGGCGAGCTGGCGATGGGCCTGACCGCTTACTGCTCGGTCAGGCTCATGTCGTCGATGAACAGGTCGATGCCAGCACTGGGCCCTTCGACGTAGAGCGTCAGCGACTGCAGTGAACAGCTGGGAACGGTGAACGTGCCACGCAGCTGCGCCCAGGTCCCCGAGCTTGCGCTGGACGATGCGACAGAGATGTAGTCCTCGGTCCCGCCGCACACGGCTTGCACCGTCAAGGCGACCTTCTGCCCCGAACCGCTCGTCGTGGCCCAGGCACTCGCCTGATAGGTTTTGCCCGCATCGACCAGTGCGAGGATGTCGCGCACGCCGCCATTCCAGTCTTCCGTACGCCCGGTGACTCGTCCGCTGAAGCCCCCCGAATGGGCGGGATCCGCGACCGCGGAGATCTGGCCACCCCACGCCTCCCAACCCGTAGTGCCGTCCTCGAAACCGGGATTGCTCAACAGGTTACCGCCGCTGGTCGGAGGGGTGACGACGGGACCGGGTCCGATGGGTCCCGCGGGCTCTTCCGGTTCGGGTTCGGGCTCCGGCTCCGGAACGGGGTCGTCCATCATCTCGGGCGGATCCGGTTCGACAGGGACTGGGTCGGACGGCGCGGGATCCTCATCGTCGGTACTCGCCGGGGGCTCGTCTTCCGGCTCTTCGGTGGTCGTCGCTGGCGGCGGATCCGTATCGATCGCGCCCAGTCCGGCACCGTCTACGGCATCATCTGGCGGCTCCTCGGTCGTGTCCAACTCCTCGGGGTCGTCGTTCGCTTCTTGCTCATCGACGTCCGCAGCGTCTTCGCTGGCTTCGAGCGCGTTGGCGTGCGCACTGGTCGCGGGCTCGAGGTCCATCTCAGTCGTTGGCTGCTCGGTGACGGGTTCCGTAGCCGGCTCGTTCGACAGTTCGTTCATCTCCGACGGCGGCAAGGGCGGCAACGCGTCTCCGCACGCCACCAGCCCGCTAGAGGCGCTCAACAGAGACACCAGCGAGAGCCATCTAGCTCGATCGAAGGTTCGGGCAGCACGCTGACACGACAACGCGCTACGAGTGAACAGCGCAATTCGACGCGCTGTCGTCTGCTTCGGCAACTGGCTGGGGTGGACGGCCTGCTGCCCAATCGCTCCACGTTCCGACGAGGTCATGATGGACCGTTCACCGCTGGAGACATGGCTGCAACCAGCGCGACTTAGGCGTTCATCTCCTACCCCCTCGCGTATTTCTCCACGGCGAAGGTTGCGTCCCGAGCGAACTCGGCCGAAACGAACTGTTCACTTTTGCAACAGACTGCTGCAGTTCGGTTCAAAAAGCGTGTGGGACGACCTGCGCGCGAGGGCTACCCAAACGACGAGCTCGAGACACGAATCGAGAACTCGACGCGCGCCCGCGCGCGCCATCGCCGCGGAATCGTTTCACTAGAGTCGACAAATTACCCTGACAGCACCGTGTCTCGAGCCTGGTCTTGCTGGGTCGAGACGCGGCCATCCGCGGTTCGACGCGTCTCGACCCCCAACCAAACTGAACGAGGGAGGCTCCGCGCGACGCGCCTAAGCCTCCGAAACTCAATTGGTTACGAGGTCCGCCCCATGAACGAGGTCAACGCCACGTCACGCCGCTGGCCAGCCTCTGCAGCGCGACTG
Source organism: Deltaproteobacteria bacterium (assembly GCA_003235365.1). Taxonomy (GTDB): domain Bacteria; phylum Myxococcota_A; class Polyangia; order Polyangiales; family Polyangiaceae; genus SZUA-265. The sequence goes on along the minus strand of QJWJ01000111.1, from coordinate 47,093 downwards.
CGAAACGCTGCCAAGTGGGAAGGCCCCGAGCACTGCGGGACACGCGGCGTGCATCGATTGATCGCACCGCATCCGAAGCGGCCAAGTCGCCCTGCCAACAGACTCTGCCAACAGACTGTTGTGCAGCGCTCTGCCGGACGACTCGGCCGCGGAGCACCTTTCCCAACCGCCACGGCCCCGAACGAATCACGGCAGTCGTTCATCTGGCGGCAACACGTCGAAACGCCGCTCGCCGTCGCGACCGAACGAGTGCTGTCCGCAGGAGAAACAGAGGTGCTGAGCCCGCAGGGCGCTCGAGTTGGCGAAGCACTAGTCGCGAGAGCCACGATGGGCTATGCGCGTGGGTAATGTTCCGGTCCTTCGCACCTCCGTCGCAGGCTCTGCGACATGCGGTGAGTGCCGGTGCGTGTTGCTTCACTGCGCTGTGTGCCGCGACGGGGACAGCACAAACGAGCCGTCCCGCAAACCTGGAGACGCCGCCCGCTGCGCCGGTCTTCGAATGGGAAGCCCCACAGCAATGCCCGACGCGAGCGAGCGTACTCGGCTGGGTCGAACGGCACCTGGGACGCCCACTGGCGACGGTGCCGACCCAAGTCGAACGCGTCGAAGCTCGCGTGCGGCGCGAATCAATGGGGTATCAACTCGAAATCCGTACCTTCACCGGCGATGCGCGCCGGTCGCGCGAGATGGAGCACGCCGATTGCGAATCGTTGGCGAAGGCAGCCAGCGTCATCATCGCCATTGCCCTCGATCCGACGTCGATCGAACGCGTCGAGCTGGACGGCGACTCGGAAGCACCACCGGCAGAGGAGGCACCGGGGAACGACGCGCCGCCAACACCCGAGACGCAGACGGACGAATCCGCGGTCCCGCAACCAGCACCGCGCCCCGCCATGGTGGACACCAGGCCATCACCCACGGCGCCCGCGAGTGAGTCCAGCGGCCCGCTCACGCTGCAACTGGGTGCCGCTCTCGCGGGACAGGCGGGGCCCCTGCCCCGAGCCGGACTGGGGGCGTCGTTGGGCGTCGTGCTCCGCGGGTCACGGTTATGGGGTGAGGTTTACGGCTCCTATTGGGCCGATCAACGCTACGCGTTCGCCGATCTGAACGACGCGGAGGCCAACCTCGGTCTGTGGGGAGGCGGGCTTCAGGCAGGAATTCAAGTCGGTCGGGGTCCGCTGCAGTGGGGAGTCGTCGGCGTGGGACTGGAAATGGGCATGCTCCAAGCGACAGCCACGGGCCTGGACGCGACTCGCTCGTCGCGCTCGATGTGGATCGCGGCGACGGTGAACAGCCGCGTGACGCTGCGACTGGGTTCGGGGCTCGAAGCCGTCGTTCAGGTGGGGGCGTTGACACCACTGCGGCGAGCCCGCTACGTCATCGAGGACTACGGCCCGATCCACGTCGCCAGTCGCCTCGGAGGTCGAGCCCAAGTCGGAGTGGGGTGGGCATTTTCTCCATGATGGGGAACGCAGAGGTCGGACAGTTGCTCCAGATCGGGAGCCGTTCGGACCGGGGGCTCGTAGCCATATCGAAGAAATCCCACAGGATTCGCTTGCCGGGACCGTGTGATCCGTGCGCGATGCGCGCGACGAGACATTCAGGGTAATACTGGGGGCGTGATGGATTGTGGAGGCACGCGGCACCAATGACCGGTGTGCAACGACTCACTTCCACCCCCCGAAGCGCCGACGCGGAACTGGCCCCGTCGGCATCAGGCCCCCGACTGCGCGTTCGCGTCGATGCGACGGCGCTCGAAGGGCTCTACCGCGAGCACAATCAGTTCGTGTGGCGCAACCTGTTGCGACTCGGCGTCCCCCAACATGCCCTCGACGATGCCGTTCACGACGCGTTCATCGTCGTCGCGGAACGGCTGGGGGAGTTCGAGGGGCGCTCCTCGATCAAGACGTGGCTGTTCGCAATCGTGTACAACGTCGCCCGAGGCATCCGGCGAGACCACGGGCGCGCCGCGGCACGGCAAGAACCGCTCGACGACGTTCGAGAGCCGCCGAGCGGCCTCAGTAACCCAGAGGTGCTCAGCGACGCGGCACAGTTGCTCCATCGGTTGCTGGAAGCCCTCGACGAGGAGAAACGCGTGGTGTTCGTGATGGCCGAGCTGGAACAGATGACGGCGCCGGAGATCGCGCAGACGCTGGGCCTGAAAGTGCCCACCGTCTACTCTCGACTGCGGCTCGCGCGTGAACGGCTCGAGAAGGCTCTTCACGAAATCGGAGACGTTCCATGACGAAGCCGAAGTCCTTGGACAACCTGATCGCGCTCGAACGTGCTTCGTTGGAGCGCGACGAACACGCCGAAGCGGCGACGTGGCAACGACTGAGCGTGTCGTTGGGGCTCTCGGCGTCGTTGCCTCCGTTGGCGGGGGCGCTCGGCTCGAGTACGACCGCATCGACGACGGCTGCCAATTCGGGGGCAGCCGCCGCCGGCACTGGCAGCGCTGCAGCCGGCGCCGCAACGGGTGGCGCGGGGGTGGCGGGCGGCGGCGCCGCGGGCGGCGTGGTAGCGACCGGCAGCGGCGCGCTCGGTGCCGCAGCCGCAACTGGCGGTACCCTCGCGAAACTGATCGCGGGCGTGGCATTGGTCGCGAGCGGGAGCGTCGGCGGTGTGTACCTTTGGAGCGCTTCCGATACGCCCACGACGAGCAGCGCCCAACGAGTCGTCGACACCCGCCCCAGTGACCAGCTGCCTGCAGTGCCGTCCAGGGTGACCGAAGCGCCGGTCGTGCCAGTGCTTGATACCGAAGAGCAACCGTCCGCCCGAGTACCCGGGCCTCGCGAGGATTCCGTGAACGACGCGCCGCGCCGAGTGGACGTCCAACCTTCGCGAAACGTCGACAATTTCGACGGAGAGTTGAAGCGCATTCAGAAGGCTCAAGGCGCGCTCTCGTCTGGAGACAACCGGCGCGCGTTGAAGATCCTCGACGATCGCAAGGACTCGGCGAAGGGCCAATTCGGCGAAGACCGAGCTGCGGTGCGTGCGTTGGCCCTGTGTCGAGCCTCCGATCCCGAAGCGATGAGTGTTGCCAAACGCTTCTTGGCGCGCTACCCGAACTCGGTTTACGTCGATGGCATCCGCGCTGCCTGTTTCGCTCGATCCGGACAAGCGCCGCCCAAACCGCGCTGAAACCGTCCGATGCTCCGAGGCACTCTCCCTGCTCTGTCACTCGCCTCGTTGCTGATCGGAGCCTGCACGGACACCGAAGTGCTGGGGCGATACCCCCGCCCTGACAGGGATGCTGGCGCGACGGGATCGGCGAGCGACGCGGCTCCGCCGAGCCCTGCTCCAGACGATCCGGCGGCTCACCGCGGCAAACTGCTACTACTCGAGAACTTCGACGACGCGGACTTCGCCGATCGCGGCTGGTACGACGGCCCTGGGGGTCAACTCACCGACGACGCCGTCGATGGCCGCGCCTTCGAATGTGTTCTGTCGACCCCCGGCGGTTGCCCACGCCCCGGTCGCATCGCTTTCGACGTACAGCAGAACGTCTACGTCAGTTACTGGATCCGGTTCAGCGCGGAGTACGATCTGAACTCCGAGGTCGACCAAGCGTTTCTGCTCACGGATCAAGATCGCGAGTACGTCGGCCCTGGGTTGAGCCACCTCACGATCGTCGCTGGACAGACGGCGCAATGGGCCCGCGTGGGTGTGATCGACAGCACCAACGTCGACTTGGGGTGCGTGCGCGTCAACGACGGCTCATTTCGCGGCTGCGATTCGTTCGACGACTACACGTTCGGTGAAGCGCGCTCGGTCAACGCCTGCAACGGCGTCACCGGCAACCCCAGCGAGGCGTCGTGTTCACCCAACGACTTCGGCGGCTACTTCAGTTTCCGCGGCTTCCACAGCGACGTCCCGGCGTTCCAGAACGAGAGCGGTCCGCACGACAAGACTGAGTGGCACTTCGTCGAGTTGTTGGTCGAACTCAACAGCGTCGCGCAGGGCATCGGTCAAAGCGACGGGCGTCTACGCTACTGGCTCGATGGTGAGAAACTCGTCGACGCCCAGCGGCTGGTCCTGCGAACCGGTCAGTTTCCCGACATGCACTTCCAGCACCTACTCGTCGCGCCGATCGAGGTGCAGTCGTCGCGCGATCAGCGCCTGTACCTCGACGACCTGACCGTGGCCACCGGCATCCCATAGAACGACGATCAGGTTGCTGTAGACCGAGGCTCGTGAACGAAGGGCGAAAAGGCGTGGAATTCCCTGCGATTTGCCGAAAAATTCGAGGCCAATGATGGATCGGCAACGCTGACGGCACGAATGGGGACGCGAGCGCCCAATGCCGCGCCGAGATGCCTCATGAGAACACCCCGTCGCGTCGTCTACAGTTGTTGCTTGTTGCTGCTCGCGGGCTGCGGCGAATTGCTCCCCGCAACCTCGGAACTCGACGAGGAGCCGAACCAGAAGAACGGCGGCGCGAATGGGAGGATCTCGGACGACCCCAACGACGGAGATCGGCGCTCGCCAGACGGCTCCCCCGCAGCGAACGCGCCGTCGGTTCCATCCTCCGATACTGACGACCCATCGACTCCCTCGACGTCGAGGCCGGACGCGCCGAGCGACGATCCGAGTAGCCCTGACGCACCCGCTCTGAGTCGCCCCACGAACGACGAGCGGTTTGCCCTCGGTCCCACCGGAACGACACGCCTCACCCGCGCGGAGGTTCGCGCGACGTTGGAGGACTTGTTCGGTCCAGACTTCGTGACCGCAACCGTCGATCTGTTGCCCGGCGACACCGGCGGCGGTGACTCGACCCCCTTCGACAACGACTACGATCACCAGTCGGCCTCGACGGCACTGATCGAAGCCATTGCCGCATTGGCCAAAGACGCTGCGGCGCAGTTCCTCGAAAAGCCCGCGGTGCGCTCGCGAGTCCTCACTTGCTCGCCAGCGGGTCCCGGCGACGATGCGTGCCTGCGGCAGTTCGCGGCATCGTTTGGCGAACGCGCGTTGCGCCGCCCACTGACCGATGAAGAGCTCGACGCGCTGGGAGGTCTCGCCGAGCACGGCATCGCTGCCGACGACTTCGACGTCTCGGCTTCCTTGGTAGTCCAGGCGTTGCTGCAGGATCTCGAGTTTTGGTACCGCGTGCAAATCGGCAGCGCCATCGACGACTTGCCCGCCGACAGCATGCCGTTGGTCGAGCTCGACGACTACGAGGTCGCCTCACGCCTGTCGTACCTGATGACCGGAAGCACACCCGATCGCCAATTGCTGGACAGTGCAGCGGCCGGCGAGTTGTCGGAGCCGAGCGGTGTCACCACCCAGGCGCAACGTCTGCTCGATACCCCGCGAGCACGCGAGCGCATCGATCGTTTTCACGCGATGTGGCTCGGGTACGAGTCGAGCAACCTGCCCGGCGCGCTGCAAACCCGTATGCGCCGCGAGACCCAAGCGCTGCTCGACCGAGTCATCTTCGATGACCGAGCGTCTTGGTTCGATCTGTTCGAAGCACAGGAAACCTTCGTCGATGATACTCTGGCGGCGCACTATGGTCTCGAGCTCCCCGGCTCGGACTCCCCGCAGTGGGTCGGCTACGGCGATAGTGGTCGAAAAGGGCTGTTGTCTCACGGGACGTTCTTGTCGTCCTTCGGCAAGTTTCAAGATACCAGCCCAACCCAACGCGGCATTCTGATCCGCGAACGCCTCACCTGCCAACCGATCCCCAAACCGCCGCCCGGGCTTGCTGTCAACGTCGACCAACCCCCGCCGGCGACGTCGGAAAGCAACTGCAAGCACGACCGCTACGAGCGTCATCGACAAGAAGCGGGCTGCGCCAACTGCCATCAGCAAATGGATCCAATCGGTTTCGGACTCGAGCAGTACGACAACCAAGGCCGCTTCCGCGACGCCGAAGCCGACAATCCCGAATGCGAGATCACTGGCGACGGCGAATTGGTGGGTGTCGGCGAGTTCAACGGCCCCGCTGAGCTCGGTGAATTGCTGGTGGCGTCGGGTCTTCTGGAAGAGTGCTTGGCGCGCCAGTATTACCGATTCTTGACGGGCCGTTTCGAAACCGCAGCAGATGAAGCTGCCATCACCGAACTCGCCGATAGGTTCGCCAGCGGCGGACAACGCCTCGACGAACTGATGCTGGACTACGTCTCACTGCCGGCCTTTGGCTACCGAGTGGTGGAATGAGGAAGATCGTGAAAAGAGCAACACTCAAACGACGCGCGTTTTTGGCAGGACTCGGCGGCACGGTCGTCGGGTTGCCGTTCTTGGAGGCCATGGGTGATCGAACGGCGTTGGCGCAGAATGCCTCGACCATGCGCTACCTCGTGGCATTCTGTGGTCAGTCGATCGGCACGAACGAGAACCTGTTCGTGCCCGACAACGAAGGGCCGGGCTACGACCTGAAGCGTGCCCTGAAGCCGTTGGCACCCGTGCAAGACTCGGTGAGCGTGGTGTCGAACCTGTACATCCCCTGGGGTGACAATCCGCCCGCGGGCGGTCGCCCTCCGAACTTTCACGCCAGCACTGTCGGGCCCCTCGTTTCCGGTATGCGCGCGGACAGCGCCTCGGCGGAGGCGAACGGTCCGACTTCCGACGTGATCGTGGGCAACGCCTTGGGCGCGAATACCAAGTTCCGCTCACTGCAGTACCGCGTGCAGGCACAGAGCTATCGTGGTGGCGACTATGGCAAGCACCGCATGTCGTACAACGACGCGGGCGACCCAAACGACCCGGTGTTCAGCCCGCACCTCGCGTACACGTCGCTGTTCAGCGACTTCTCTGCGGCAGATCCTGTCGAGCAAACCGAGCGCGACGCGTTGCTCGCCCGGGACGTCAGCGTGCTCGATCTGGTGAGCGAGAACGCACAACGGCTCATGTCTCGGGTCGGAACCCAAGATCGGCAGCGACTGCAACGCCACTTCGACGAAATCCGCGACCTCGAACGCCGACTTGCTGCGGTAGCGCCGACGGCCGCCGAGCAGGGCTGCGGCATTCTCCAAGATCCAGGCCCGGACCCGTCGTCTCAGCTCGTCGATGCGATCTACGGCGACGAGATCGGCTACAGCAACGAGGAGCTGCGCGCTCAGGTGTTCGTCGACATGGTGCACATGGCATTCGCTTGTGATTTGACCCGATCCATCTCCCTGATGTTCACCTATGCCCAGAGCTTCATGAACGCCGAGAGCGTCATCCCCTCCGGGGTCCGTTCGGACCTGCATGAGCTCGGCCACGGCGCAGGCACCGTCGAAGACGTCGCGGACGGCATTGCGTGGCAAGTGGGGCACTGGGCCAATCTGATCCAGAAGCTCGACGACACGCCCGACGGCGAAGGCACCCTGCTCGACCACAGCGCGCTGGTCTTCTTGACCGAGGGCGGGCACGGCTACGACCCCGAAGGGGACGCGCAGGGCGTCAGCCACTCCTCGGAGAACATGGCCGTGCTCGTCGCGGGCCGCGCCGGAGGCCTGCAAACGGGCATCCACATCCGTACGGACCAGCTGCACCCAGCGCAGTGCCTGGTGGACGCGATGAACGCCGTGGGCGTCACCACCGATCGGCTCGGCGAGGTCGAAGGGGGCATCCCGGGCCTGCGCGCGTAGCCCGCTGGTTCGAAGCATTTGAGTTGGGTCGATTCGCGCTCAGACCGTGCTCGGCGCCTCTCGGAGATTGCCGCCGAGGTGCGGTGAGACAAACGCGAGTCCAAACTGCTTGTCCGAGTTCTTCTCGCGAGCTAACACCCATCGATGCAACCGAGAAATCTCTGCCGCTGGCGGTTGGCATTCCTATCGAGCCTCGGATTGCTGCCGGCGTGCGGCGAAGCCGCCGACGACGCTGACGTGGGAGTACTCAACCCCGGTCGGAACAATCCCGACGAAACCAGCGACGGCGGTCCCAGCGGTGGCGTCGAGCCCCACGGCGACCGGCCGAGCGCGATGCCCAATCGCCCTACGGAGTCTCCACCTCGAGACGGATTGCTCCGCAGCACCGACGGCCTGCTGCACCGCGCAGCGCCAGCGCAATGCACCAGCGAAGTGCCGCGCCCAGAACCCGACGAGTTGATCGCGATGCTCGGCGACGAAGCGCCCTGCCACGTCGATGCGGATTGCACGGACAAGCCGCATGGGTTCTGCATGTTGAATGGCGTTCAGGTGCTCAACCCCGAGTGCCGGTACGGCTGCCTCACCGACGCCGACTGCGAAGCTGGCACCGTCTGTCACTGCGGCTCGCCCGTTGGCGAATGCATACCCGCGAGTTGTACGACCGATGCGGACTGTCCTGGTCAACACTGTGGCTACCATGAAGATCCGGGAATGTGCTCCGACGGCGTGTTTCTGGTCCGCAGCTATGCCTGCACCACGGACTCGGACGAATGCGTCGCGGCGACAGACTGCGGCACCCCAGACTACGAACACCGCTGTTCACTCGAAGACGGTATTCGGACGTGCTCCGCGCGCGGGTTGTGCGGCATCGGTCGCCCCTTCCTGGTCGACGGCGCGGCGCGCGTCGCGTCGGTGAGCGAGGGCTCTCCGTGGTGCGACGCTGCAATGTTCCTTTCGCCGTCCGGCTCTGGTTCACTCTGCACTTTGCGCGACGTCGCCATCGGCAACCACTGGCTCCGAGTCGGTTTGATGGAGCACGCCAGCGTCGCCGCGTTCTCTCGCTTTGCCATGCAACTACTGAGCGTCGGTGCGCCGGCTAGTCTCGTGCAGGCCACCGCGTCGGCCATGGCAGACGAGATCGCCCACGCGCGAAGCTGTTTCGCCTTCGCCAGCTCCCACCTGGGTCGCCGTGTGGGGCCAGGCCCGTTGACGACCGATGGGGTCGGGGCGAACACACGTCTCGAAGAAGTCTTGGTCAACTGTGTGCTCGAAGGTTGCATCGGCGAAACGGTCGCCGCGATCGAGGCGGAGGCTTGCGCGGCCAACGCCACAGACCCGCTCGTGGCAGACACGCTTCGGCGTATCAGCGACGACGAACGACGCCACGCAGAGCTGGCCTGGCAATTCGTGCACTGGGTGCTGCAAACCCGACCCGAATTCGCTCCCCTGATCCAGAGCACAGTCGCGGACATCATCGAGGAGACCCGCGCCGCGGCGTGCACCACCCAAACCTCGATCCAGGTCGACGAAACGGAGCAACTGCGGGCTGGCCTGCTGCCGGACCGGCACCGTCGGCGCCTGAAGCGCGACGTGCTGCAGGAAGTGATCTCGCCGTGCGTGCAGGCGCTGACGATGCGGCAAGCGGCATGACCGCAACCTCGTGCAAGTCGCGCCCCGGTAGCCCCACGCCGTGCGCCTCGGGCTCGCTTTCGAAGACTGAGATCCGTCGAGCATCACGATTGGCGGCGTGAGCGAATCGGGGTAGGCTCCGGCCAATGCCGCCGGAGGATCACCGCACTCCGACACGCCGCGACTCGGGAACGGACGGCGGCTGGACACCATTGCGCGTCCTCGGTCTGCTGATCGCCTTGTGCGGGCTGGTCGGGTTCGGTGTGTGTGGATTGTGCGGGATCACGATCGCCATCGGAGGAAGCGGCGCCGACGTCCTCGGGCTGGGCATCGGCGGGCTCCTGATCGCCACTGGCTTCGGGCTTGGTATCCGCGCTATCGTTCGCCGCGTCAGGAACGAGTCGTGATCTTCTCGCCCACGGTCGGGGCAATCGTCCACAACCTGCTCGAATGGACGGCGATCTTCGTCGGGGTGCGACTGTACCTGCGCAACTCGAAAACGTCGTTGGCCGCGCTCGGTCAAACCCGCAATTACGCCATCCTCTTCGGTTGCGTGGCAGGCGCCGCGATCGGAGCGCGAGTCGTTCATTGGATCCACCGCGCCGACCAGTGGTCACTCGTCGTCGACACCCCTTGGCTCGTGTTGCAGGGACAATCGATCGTCGGCGCGCTGCTCGGGGGTCTGGTCGGCGTGGAACTCGGCAAGAAAGCCGCCGGATTGAGCGAATCGACCGGCGACCGCTTCGTCATTCCATTGTTGGTTGGGATCCTGATCGGCAGAACCGGGTGTTTCCTCGCCGGCCTCCAGGACGACACCTACGGCATCGCGACGACCTTGCCCTGGGGTGTCGACTTCGGTGACGGCGTTGCCAGGCACCCGACACAACTCTACGACATGGTGTTCGCGGTGGCAGCGCTGTTTGCCTGGAGCAAGTGGCGAGCACTGCTCAGCCACGAATCCGGGCTGGGGTTCAAACTGCTGCTGTGTGGCTACCTCGCATTCCGATTCGTCGTCGACGGCTACAAGCCAATCCCCCACTCCTACGCTGGACTGAGCGGCATACAACTGTGCTCCGCCCTCGGGCTGCTCGCCTACCTTCCGTTCACATTCAGGCAGGCGGCGCGTTGGCGGCGCCTCCAGAGGCTGACCACATGACGCGCAAGACACGCCCCTACCTGTTCTACGACACGACCAGCTCGCTGTGCACGACTTGTCTGCGTGTCGTCGAGGCCAAGGTATTGTTCAAGGATGAACGCGTCTACATGGACAAGTGGTGCCCGGCTCATGGTACCGAGCGGGTGCTCATCTCAGACGATGTGGACTACTACCGCTCTTGCCGTGAGGTGTTCGTCAAGCCCCCCGAAATGCCGGAGCGCTTCAACACGAAGATGCAATACGGCTGCCCCTACGACTGCGGCCTGTGTCCGGACCACATGCAGCACTCGTGCTTGAGCCTGATCGAGATCACCGATCACTGCAATCTGCGCTGCCCGGTGTGCTTTGCAGGATCGGGTCCGGAGCGTTTACCGCACAAACCGCTAGAGACCGTGGTCGCGATGCTGGACGCCGTCGTCGCCAACGAGGGAGCGCCCGACGTGGTTCAGCTCTCTGGGGGAGAACCGACGCTGCACCCCGACTTTTTCTCGATCGTGGAGGCCGCACGGCAGCGACCGATCCGACACCTGATGGTCAATACCAACGGCGTGCGCATTGCCCAAGACCGTGACTTCGTCCGCCAGCTGAGCAGTTACCGGACGGGCTTCGAGGTCTACTTGCAGTTCGACTCCTTCGAAGTCGATGCGCTTCGCACGCTGCGCGGCGCAGATTTGTCCAAGATCCACGAACGCGCCCTGGCTCACCTCAACGAGTTCGACGTATCCACCACCCTGGTGGTCACGCTGAAGAAGGGGCTGAACCACCGCGAAATCGGCCGCATCATCGACTTCGGCCTGGAGCAGCCGTGCGTGCGCGGAGTCACGCTGCAACCCATCCAAGATGCCGGGCGCGTCGACGGGTACGAACACAAACGCGATCGCCTCACGGTCAGCGAAATCCGACGTGCCATCGGCGAACAATCGCGTGCGTTCACCATCAACGACATCGTACCCGTACCATGCAACCCGGACACGTTGGCGATGGGCTATGCGCTCAAAACGCCGCAGGGCCCGATGCCGCTGACCCGTTACCTCGCAACCGACGCGCTACTCGACGGTGCGTCGAACACGATCACCTTCGAGCACGACCCGGCGCTCCGCCGCAAAGTCTTCGAGTTGTTCAGCACCAATCACAGTCCGCAGGGGCAAGCTCAGAAGCTGGGTGATTTGTTGTGCTGCATACCCAAGATCGAGGCGCCAGCTGGTCTGAGCTATCGCGACGTGTTTCGGGTGCTGATCGTGCAATTCATGGACGCGCGCTCGTTGGACATTCGTGCACTGAAGAAGTCCTGCATTCACATCGCGCAACCGAACGGGCAGCTCATTCCCTTCGAATCGTACAATCTGTTTTACCGCGACGACCGTCTGCAACTGCTACGCACACTCCAAGACGAGATCAACGAGGCAACGCGGCAGCGCCGCTTGACGTTGCCACGCTTCGACCGGTAGAGGGACGAGCACGATTGCGGGCAGTTGTTCGGGCTCTCGTTTGGTGAGGGTCTGAAAAACCGCCCCTGCCAGAGCACGTCACTGTATGGGGTTACCCGCCTCAGTCCTATTGGCGCCCTAGCTGGGGACTGCCTCGGGCAGCCCCTCGATCAACGCGGCAACTTCGTGGGGTTTGTACGGAGGTGCGCACGCCTGAAGGGCGGTGCGACGCGCCCTACGCACCCGTTAGAGCGGCAATCATGTTGATTGCCGCGACAAATCAACAACCTAGAGCACCGAGCTGCGAGCAAGAGTGCCCGAACGTCGCCCCGAAAAGCGTCCTCACCCCCGATGGGGCGATTTTTCGGGGCATTTCCGTGCACTGGCAAGCTGATCGGTGCTCTAGAACGAGCTTGGATCGAAAGGGCCCCGGTGCTAGGGTCCGCGCGCGTATGGCCAACGATGACGCGCTCTGGGAGCATGGTTGGGGCTTTCGCGACACGCAGTTCGAATTGGGCCCTGACGGGAACGTTCGACTGTCGGGTCATCGCTACGAAATCAGCGGGTTCAGCATGCCCGGGTTCCTGCCCTTTTGCGAGGACGTGTTGGGAGTCCGGCTCGATACGTCGAAGCTGCTCGAGACGGTACCGCTGCAAGTCCCTCCGCCGAACGAGAACCGGGCATTCTGCGAGGCCGTCGCAGCGGCGTTTCCCGCGGAAGATTTCACCTTCGACGACCGTCAGCGTGCGATTCACAGCCACGGCCAGGCCACAGCCGACGAGGTCTATCAGGCCCTGTACGGCAAGTTGGCACGCACGGTCGACATGGTGTTTCTGTGCAAGTCTCAAGACCATGCAGTGCGCATCACCAAGCTGGCCGCCGAACACGACGTGTGCCTGATCCCCTACGGCGGCGGCACGAACGTCACTGGCGCACTGATGCTCCCCAAGCAAGAGAAGCGCATGATCGTCTCGGTCGACATGCGACCGATGGATCGCATCGAGTGGATCAATCGCGGTAACCGACAAGCGTGTATCCAAGCAGGTATCGCAGGGAGTGAACTCGAGCGCCGTCTCGCCAAAGAAGGCTTCACCAGCGGTCACGAACCAGATAGCCAAGAACTGTCGACGTTGGGCGGTTGGATCTCGACCAACGCCAGCGGCATGAAGCGCCACCGATACGGCGGCATTGAAGACATCGTCGAGCAGATCACTTTGGTTACGCCAACGGGCGAGGTACAAACCATGGACGCATTCCCGCGACAGTCAGCGGGCGTCCAGGTGCGACCGGCCTTGTTTGGTTCGGAAGGCAACTTCGGCCTCATCACCAAGGCGGTGCTACGCATTCGGGAATTGCCAGAAGCCACGGCGTTCGAAAGCCTGATTTTTCCCAGTTTCGAGCAAGGCGTCTCGTTCCTGCGGGCCTTGTCCGGAACGTCGTTCTTGCCCGCCAGCATTCGACTCGTCGACAACGAACAGTTTCGCTTCGGTCACGCGCTGAAACCCGCAGAGACAGGCACCGTCGCCAAGACCAAGTCCAAGCTACAGAAGGCTTTTCTGCAGAAGATCAAGGGTATCGACCTGACGAAGATGGCCGCCGCAACGCTCGTGCTCGAAGGGACCAAGCATGAAGTCGAAGCTCAAAAGAAGCTGATCGGTGAGCTCGCGGGTGAGTATGACGGCTTCTTCGGCGGGGCGAGCAATGGTAAGCGCGGCTACAACCTGACGTTCGCCATCGCCTACATCCGAGATTTTCTGACCAAGCTGGGCGTCATGGGGGAAACGATAGAGACCACCGCCCCCTGGGACAAGATCCACGACATTTGCGAGGCGGTGCGCCAGGAAGCTCGGCAAATCCATACGGACTTCGGCATCCCCGGCAAGCCTTACGTGTCCTTTCGCATCACCCAGTTGTACCTGACTGGCGTGTGCATCTACCTCACGTACGGCGTCTGCACTCGCGGGCTCGACGGCGCTCGCATCGCGGGTGACGCGGACCACCGGTTGCGCAAAGCCATCGTGAGGGCGGGCGGCGCCATCTCGAACCACCACGGAATTGGCAAGCTGCGCGCCGACCTGCTGGATGAGAAACTGGAACCGACGAGCAAGCAAGTCATCCGGTCGATGAAGCAAGCACTCGATCCGGGCAACGTGTTCGGTGCCTCCAACGGTGTCTTCTGCGTGAAAGACGACGCCGCCGCAGAGTGAGCAACGAGTGAACGGACCGGCGAGGCCGTCTGCTCTCTCGCCAGCCTCTGATGTGAGAAAGCAAACGGTGACGGCGCACTCGCGCGCCGATGTTCCTGCGTGTCAGGGCTCGGGGCAACCGACGCGAGCTGAGCTCACGACCACATCGTCGATCCACGCATTGAGTTCACTCGACTGTTGGTACTTCTCCCAACCCAGACGGAGGATTTCGAACTGTGCTGGCGCGGGCCATGCTCCGGCCAAATCGTTCGACACACAGCCTTCGCCCATGCCCGTCACGTGAATGTCGGTGATCTCCGCTCCGTCGAGCCAGAACTGCATCTCATCGTTGGCCGTATCGAAGCGCCACTCGAGGCAGGCCCACGTCTGAGTAGGCATCACCGTCTCCGAATGATCCCAGCAGTCGGTCGCCTTGCCCTGAGTTTCGAAGTTCGCCATCAGCTTGCCGTCGTGTTGGCCCCCGTAGCGATAGAAGATGTCGTAACTGCCATCGTCTGACGGCCCCTCACCCTGGATGAACGTCCAGTGAACGCTCCCCTCAGGCGTCGCTTCGAGCCACATCATCATCCGCCCGTACATCTCCTGAGCGGCTGCCGGAAACACGGGGTCGCCTTCGACGGAGAAGTACGCCCGCTTGTATGCGCCTTCGGTGTTGGACACGTGCACTGACTTGGTGCCCGAGAACGCACGCTCTTCCGATACCTCGACGCCACCACCGTTGACGTCTGACTGCCACGGCTGGCCCGGCGACATGCCACTGGCGTCGTCCTCGAAGTCGTCACAGAACAGCGCGCTGTCACACGGGTCTCCGCCACCCGGACCGCTCGGTCCTTCGCCACCCATTCCCCCGGTCGGTGTAACTGCCGATCCGCCACTCGCCGTCGCGGTGCCGCCCGCGTTGCCAGGCGTTGGCGCAACGGGAACATTTCCACCAGCACCGGTGGGCCCAACCGTCTGCACCGGTTCCGATCCAGCAGGCAGCGGCGAGGAACCCGATCCGGATCCGTCAGGTGTCGCGGGTCCAGTCGGTCCGACCGAGGCCGGCGTCGAGGTCGTCGGGTCCGGCGTGGGAGAGACCTGAGCGGGCGTCGTGTCGACCCCGGGGCTCGTGGCACCCGGCGTGGTGCCTGGTGCCGGCGTACTGGGACTCGAACTGGTGTTGGAGGTGGTGTCTTCCGGATCCGTGTCCGACCCCTGACATGCCGCGAGGAGAGCCAGACAAACGAGCGGTACAGCGGTCGAAACGTCCCGACAAGTCATGGACGTTCAGTGTGACCCACGACGACACCGTTCAGGCGTACGAAATGCCATGGGTGAATCATTCGGCCCAGCGGTGGATGCCACCCCGAACCGAAAATTGCTGGAACATGAAGCCCCATCCCACGACACGCTACGACCAGGCCGCCAGAACCGCCGACACAGTCAGAATCAGCAACGTCTGACTGCCGATGGCGAGCGCGAACGCGCGGTATCGTTTGAGAAACGCATAACCCGGAAGCGCCGTGGCAACGCTGAACTGAATCGCGATGATCAACCCGAGGAGGAGAGCGTCTCCCACGCTCTGTACGCCCAGAGCGCGCTGCAGAACGGCAATGCCCACGCTCAGGAGGAATACACACAGCGCGCCAATTCCATAAGTGTACCCCGGCACCTCCTTCGTGTGTCGCTTCGGATCGTCAACTCCGTACTCGTTCGCCCAGGGTTTGGCGAACAACGCCACGAACCAAACCGTGAGCAACACTTGCCCGACCACGACACAAACCAGTATCGCAAGCCAATTCAGTCCGGTGAGAGTCAGTTCCATACGGTGCTCCTCAGCCCATTAGTTTCACTACTGTTTCATTTCACTGCCGACGCGTCGGCGTACGCCACGAATACCGACAGCACCTGATCCCAGTTGCGGGAGAAGATGGCCACACGCCCTGGCCACGCCTCACCCAATGCACTGTCGCCTTCGGAGTGCAGAACGTGCACGAGCGTATCGTCACCCTCCTGAACGAACGTGACATCGACGCGGGTCGGCCCTTTGATTGCGCCGGGTTGCCAGGTGAAGCTGATCGAATTGGGTGGCTCGCACGCGATCACCGTACCGAGCGGTAGCTCTCCGCCGCCGGGACTCACTTCGTAGAAGCGCCCGCCAAGCGTTGCTTCCAAGACCAAGCGTGAATCTGCATGCCGCCGGTGCCCACGCGGCCACCAGAGATCAATGCGTTCAGTGAACACGTCGTACGCGTGTGCGACATCGCAGCGCACGCCGACCGTGCGACGGAGCGGCTCAGCCACGTTTCCTCCGCGGCGCCGTATTCTCGGCCAAGAGCTTGAAGCGCCCCAGCGCCTCATCCCAGAAATGATCCAGCCAAGCTCGGGCGGCCTCGAAGCCTCGAGCCTCGAGCCGGCAATAGTTGCGGTTGCCTTTCGCATCACGCGTGACGAGCCCGGCACCCTCCAGCACCCGCAGGTGTTTGGAGATCGCCGGGCGACTAACGGGGAAGTGCGCGGCCAACTCGCCGACGGGTTGCGGGCCTTTGGCGAGTAATCGGACCATCTGTCGTCGGATGGGGTTGCCCAATGCATCGAGTGCGAGGTCCTGGTGACTGGCAGGTGAGCTCATTGGAACAGACCGTAACCTCTGAGTTACGGTAACACTGTTGTTACCAATGGCGATCGTCGCTGTCAACCAGAGCGGCAATCAGGTTGATTGCCGCGACAAATCAACAACCTAGAGCACCGAGCTGCGAGCAAGAGTGCCCGAACGCGGCCCCGAAAAGCGCCCTCACCCCGCTGGGGCGACTTTTTCGGGCATTTTCCGTGCACAGGCAAGCTGATCGGTGCTCTCGGAGGCATTCGACGTGCTGCGCTCGATCATCATTGTTTCCCCGCAGCATGATGGGCTCCACATGTGTGCCCAGAACCGACCCCAGGCATCGGAGAAACCGTTCGCTCCCATTCGCTCAATCCCCCCTGAACGACGCTCGCTGCAGCGCCTTCTTTCTGCGATTCTCCTGTGGCATTGATCAACGATCCGTCTCGCGGATCGATACAGGAGCTGCGTCGTGCAGCAACGAATGGCCGTCGGCGACAACGACCATTCGGTTGTCGATTAGGCTTACCTGGTTTGGTTGACCTGCCGTCGTTGATCGAGCATGCCCTCATTGACGCAGCGCTTTCGCGAAAACTCCGGCAAGGAACCGAGTTCGCCGGTTCGAGATCGAACCGCGACGGCATCAGGCGAAGCGCACCCGAGCACCATGCCCGTTACCTCACGACACACCATCCGCCTGAGACTGCTAGCCATCTTCACCTTCCTCACGCCGTCATTGTTGGTTGCGTGTGGCGATGATGGTGTTCTCCCCGACGATGAGACGACCGCTCATGACGGCGACCCAGACGCCGGCCGTCGTATCTCGCTCGAACCGTTCTCGTTCTTCGTGACCAGCCTTGCCGCACTGCAGGACCTCGCCGACAGCGATCTCGGATTTGGCGGGGACCTGCGATATGGTGAAGAGGACGGCTTGAAAGGGGCCGACAAGATATGCCGGGAGATCGCCGAACGCTCGATGCGAGGCTCTGGCATCAAACAGTGGAAGGCATTCCTCAGTGTGACCTCCGGACCCGGTGGTGGCCCCATTCACGCCCGTGACCGTATCGGCAACGGCCCCTGGTACGACCGCCTGGGAAGACTCATCGCGGCAAACCTGAAGGACCTCATCAATCAGCGGCCAGTCGGGATCGATCCCGAGATTCGGCTCGACCTGCCCAACGAAGATGGTGTGCCCAACCACGCGCCCGATGGAGAACTCGTCGACAACCACGAGATCCTGACCGGAACCAACGTGCAGGGAAGGCTGTACACGGTACGCCCCGATCCTCAACAATCCACGTGTAAAGATTGGACGAGCGCCGAACCGTGGGGTCATCCACGGGTGGGTCACCCGTGGCCTACCGGTGCCAGCGGCTTTGCCGCCGCAGCCGCCTTGGGTCCAGACGCCTTCGACCCGGCGGACTTCGAGGAATTCGCCATTGGGGATCTGGCCCACTGGATCTCCGCCGCCGACGAAGCCGGTTGCGCGCCGGGGGTGTTTCTCACCGAGATGGGGCCGCCAGATCTCGACAATCCCACGGTCGGAAGCGGCGGGGGTTACGGTGGGTTCTACTGCTTCGCGTTGAACCCCTGAAACGGCTCCAACGCACCGAACCCGTCGAATGTTTCGGATCGACTGCCGCAATGCATCGCAAGCGAGCCCCGTGTGACATTCGCCACACCACGCTCGGCTCGGTCGCCAGGAAGCGGGCGCGACCAGCAATGAACCTCCACTGAAGCTCCTGCGCCCCTCCCAGAGCGGCAATCATGTTGATTGCCGCGACAAATCAACAACCTAGAGCAGCGAGCAGGAGTGCCCGAACATGGCCCGAAGAACGCCCTCACCCCCGCTGGGGCGATTTTTCGGGGCATTTCCGTGCACTGGCAAGCTGATCGGTGCTCAAGCGATCGGGCGCGAGCAGTCCGCAGCAATCGCCGCGGCGAATCCGACCCAACTCGTAGGAAATGAAACTGCTTTGGTTGGGCTGAACGCCGCCGCCGCTTGACGCCTCGGATCGGAGCATGGTCGACTCTCTTCCGGCCATGCATTCTCCGGCATCCGCAAGCGAACCGGTGGCCCTCCCGCCGCGACCGCCCCCGTTCACTCTAGATGGCTATCTAGATGAATGCCGGCGGATGACACTGACAGAGCTCGAGCTGACACTCGGCCGTGCTGACTCGCGTGCGCGCGATTTGTATCAGCTGATGTTGGACTATCCCTTGCGCCAGGGCAAAGCACTCAGGCCAGCCCTGTGCATTGCAACGTGCCGCGCGCTCGGCGGCAGCCTGGAGCGCGTGAGCAGGTCGGCAGCGGTGCTCGAACTGTATCACAACGCATTCCTCATTCACGACGACATCGAGGATGGATCTGAGAAGCGCCGAGATCGACCAACCTTACACCGAGAGCACGGCACGGCAGTCGCAATCAACGTAGCCGATGCAATGCTGGCATCGGCTCTGGAGCCCCTCCTCGACAACACACGCTTGATGGGACTCGGGCCGGCGCTCAAGGTGTTGCGCATCGTAGCACGCATGGCGCGTGAGTCGGCGGAAGGCCAATCCACGGAACTGATGTGGATCACGCGAGGTGCGTGGCAATTGCCGGACCGCGCCTACCTGCGCATGGTGCACCAGAAGACCGGGTGGTACACCTTCATCGCTCCGATGACCGTGGGAGCGATTGCGGCCGGGGCTGATGAACTGACCAGCATGCGTCTGAGGCGCCTGGCGACGTCGATGGGTATCGCCTTCCAGATCCAAGACGACATTCTGAACCTGGTGGGAGATGAGGCTGCGTACGGCAAAGAGTTGCGCGGCGATTTGTGGGAGGGCAAGCACACCCTGATCCTCATTCACGCCTTGCGCCACGCCAGCGACGACGAGCGACGACACGCGCTCCACATTCTCGGCAAGCCGCGACCAACCGAGCGCTCGGACACATACGGACGCCTCGAAACGACAGAACGGATCGAGACGACGCCAAACGACCCGACGCAGTTCGACACGTTGATCGAGGAGCTCTGCAAGCAAGGCGAGTTATCGACGCGAGCCGCAAATCGGTTGCGCCAGTGGTCGATCGCCGAGCACCCTCGTCCGGTCAAGACCGCCGGTGACGTAGAGCTTCTCATGCAACTCATCGAACGTGCCAACAGCATCGAATACGCACGCCAAGTCGCACGACGTCACGCGCGGCGTGCGCTCAGCGAGCTCCCCATGGCAGCCCCGTGGGAACGATCGAGCGCTCACTATCAATTCTTGGACGAATTGGTCACGTACATTTGGGAACGTGACCGCTGAGGAGCAACCATTCATGTCGAACCATTCAGACGACGAGCACGAACACAAACCCGAGGACATCTTCGATGGCTTCGAAGACTTTGCCGTCGAGCAGATGGCGAACGTCGCGCAGCTCGTCGCCGAAGCGCGCCGTCTAGGCCTGGTGCCAGAACTGCCTCGCGAAGTCTTGGAGAAGCTGGACCTGGGTGGAACGATGATGGACGTGCTGCGTCTGCAGCTCAAACACGCGACCGCCCTGGCCAGTCTGCTCGGGCCCAAGGGTCGCAATCTCGAGAAGCTGAATCGACTCAGCGCGTTGATGAACAACACGGGAAAGTCGCGTTTCACGACCCTGGAAGCCAAGTGCGCCATCGGTGGATTCGCACGCTACTCCCTCGTCGTCGACAACCCCGTCGACCGGATCCAGAAGTGCGAGGTCACGCTGGGGCGTCTCAAGAGCACGCACGACACGTACTTCGAAGCTGAGATGAACGAGATCCCTGTGGGAGACGTAGACGAGCTCAGCGACCGCGGCGCGTATCCTTGGGCTCTGATCCCCCCCGTCGCCGAGCTGGATCCGCGCGAGGTACGCACCATGCAGATCGTAATCCCAGCGCTAGACCGGCTGCGCCCAGGAAACACCTACGAGCTGACGGCGCTCGTCAAGCTCAGCCCACTCGGCTCGACGAATCGCTACTTGCTGCGCCTGGAGATCGACGCATGACTGAACGGAACGACACACCGGCCAGCGACGACTGCGTCTTGTCGTTGCAAGCCCTTCAACGAGTGTTGTTCGAACACCCAATCGCAGCCCAGGCAGCGTTTGCAGCGCTCGTCGCCGAGGGGCGACGCTACGCAGAGACGGAAGAAGGAGCGGCCTGGCAACGACGTTTGAGAGAATCTCAGCTCGTACGGGATGGGCGCGTCGTTTGGGAGGTGCTGACCCAAAACAGTTTCGAAGAGAACCGCGACGTGCTGTTGCCAAGCGTCTTCGTCGATGCCTTGGCGCGGGCCGCGGCAATCAACGGCCTGGAGCCGTTCCTGTCGATGGTATTCGAGGAGAAACTCTGAGGAGGTCCGCTTGTCGTCAATCGTCCGCGCACAAAGTCCTCAGTACTCAGACCGCAATGCGTTCGTGTATGCGTTGCTGGGGCTGCTCTGCACGGCGCGACGCGTACGAGGGACGATCGATGTGGCTGCGGAAGCGCCGAACCCAGAGCCAACGGCATCAGCCGACGAGCTGTTCGTGCTGGCTCTGCTCGGCGCACGGAGTCTGTCCCTGCAGATTGACAGCACGATCTCGAATGCTGCGCCCCCGGTGGTAGCCCCTCCCTCCGAGCGCAGCGCGCCCGCAACCACTCGCAAGGCATCCACCGCCGACGACCCACCGAGGCGGCCTCGCCCCCGGGACTTGCTGAGGTAACCTTGCACATGCGCGCAATTCACCCTGGGCAGCGAGTCATCGAGCGCGCGATAGACCGCGGGGGCTTCTTGCGCGGTTCGGGAATACGGCTCGGCGACGCGCCCGGTCACAAGGAGTGGCTGCACTTCTGCTTTGCGTCCGACGAGTTCGATCTGCTGCTCAACTTCAGCGTCGTAGACGCTGCGCACGCTTCCGTGACCGATCCAGCGGAGCTCGCTCGAGTCGTCTGCCTGATTCGCGACCGCGACGGTTGGGACGGGGACGTGGTCTCGTATCGCCGGGACGAAACGGAGATCCGACGCGGCTATCTGAGCCTGCAGTTTGGGCAGAGTCGCGTGCATTTCCACTCAGGGGTTTTCCACGTTCAAGCCGTGTTGCCCGATCGGGACATCGAGGTGGAGCTACTGCTCACGCCGTTGACCATCCCGACGCCAGCAAACAACATCACCCTGGACGAGGGCCCCCCCATGCACTGGCTCGCCGTGCCGCGCCTGTTGGCGAGCGGCTACGTGCGCAAGGGCGACCACACCCGTCGAGTGCGCAACGTTCTGGCCTACCACGACCACAATTGGGGGAGCTTTCGTTGGGGGAGGAACTTCGCGTGGCAGTGGGGCTACGCGCTCCCCGACGACTCGTCGGATCCGCTCAGTTTCGTCATGCTCCGGCTGGGAGATCGAGCGCGCATCCGCACGTTCCTGCAGTCGCTGTTCGTGTGGCGCGGACCCCGGCAGTATCGAGCCTTTCGCGATGACGAGCTGACCATCGAGCTCGACGGTGCGCTGCGCCAGGACCGAGTGTTCAAGCTGCCGCGCGTCATGTCGCTACTGGCATCGGGCAACGCCACTGACGTTCCTGAGCGCCTGCTGGTCACGGCCCGGGGTCGTGACGACAGTGTCCAGCTACGGTTCGACTTTCGAGATGTCGCGCAGATCATCATCCCCAACGACGACGACTTGGACGTAACCATCATCAACGAGTCGCGGGCGCACTACACGTGCGAGGGGAACATTCGGGGTGAGAGGTTCGTCAGCACGGGGAGGGCGCTTGTCGAATTCCTCGGGCACTGATCGATCGCTGATGGGCTTTGCTCGCCAGTCCCTCGAAATCTTGGAGCGGGAAAGGCCGGCGCACTACGCGCAGTTGGTACAGAGCGTCGGCGTGCTGCACACGACCGTGTCGAGCGATGGTGACTGCTTCGAGGTCAGAGTTCTTGATGGCAAGCTGCGTCTCAATCCCCAGGTCGACGTCACAGCCCTGCAGCACCCGCCCCCCGCTCCAGGTCACATCCGCGTTCACGCGGATCGGTCGTGGTTGCTGTCGCTCCTCGATGGCGCCGACTTGATTGACGCCCTGACCGAAGGCCACATTGCAATTCACGGCGCGGTCGACGACCTGCTGCGCGCGCGTGACGCTTTCGTCAACTACCTCGCGGGGCTCGTACGCTGTCAGCAGGCGCCGGGCTTGCTGCAGCAGTTTCGCACCTCGACCAATTCACTTGCAATCGATCCCCCACCGCCTCGCGATGCTTCGACGTCGCGCGACGGTACCACGTCGGCCACGACGGCCGCCTGAAGAAAAGGAATGCGTGATGGCAGACCAATCGCACGAGTCGAGCAATCCCCATGGGCGCCGATCAGTCACGATATTCGGCGCGGGCGTCACGGGACTGACCGCCGCCCACGAGCTCATCGAGCGCGGATTTCAGGTCGAAGTCTGGGAAGTCGAAGCGGATGAACGCGTTCCGGCGCGTGGCTGCACCGTCGGCGGCATGGCTCGAACGCAGTGGTCAGCGGTCGACTGGCCCGAAAGGTTCGTCGAACCTCCGCAAACTCCCGACTGGAGGCAAGCGCAAGCCAGACCCATCGAGGTGTTCGACCAGGAGTTCTATCTTCTCGACGGAGGGTTCGTGAGCAACTTCATGCTGCTCGACGGAGACGTCGATCCAGACCCGCAGCTCGTACAACGAGACGTCAACGCCTTGCTCGACCAGCTTCGCGCGGCCCAAACCGAGGCAGCAACTCCCGCACTCGTCTACGCAGAGTGCCTGCGCTTGTCCCCGGTCGATGGCACCTCGACGAACTCGGAGGGGCAGGGTGACCTGTCTACCCACAGTGAACGGGCGGCCCTGCTCGTCGAACGACTGTTCCCGAACGCGCGGCGCTCGGAAACGCACCCAGACCACGTGTTCTTGGACGACCCCCCGTGCGCTTTCATCGTCAGGAGCCTTCCGACACCAGAACCAGCCCCGGATCCTCGCGCACGAATCGTGGTGCGCTTTCGACGGCGCGAGCGTTGGCTTCCAGGTGAACACGGGTATCGCTTCTTTCCATCGTTCTACAGTCATCTGTTCGAAACGATGCAGCGCACGCCACTGCTCGACCCCAAGCCGAAACTGCCGTTGAACAAACAACAAGAACAGGCGGAAGGGGTCCATGCCGACGACTACTACTATGTAGAGTCGGGGCGAACCGTGTTCGACAATCTGATCCCGGCCAAGGCACACGCGTTGGCGTTCGACGACGACCACGCACCGCTGACGTTCCCGCGTCACCGCTTGGGGTCACTGACGGCCATCATACGCCATTGGCGCGTCGCCATGGAACGTCTGGGCTTCTCGCCACGCGATACCGTCCGATATGGGCTGCGTTTGCAGGAATACGCTCTCATGTCTCCCGACCGGCGTAGACAGCTGGAGAGCATCAGCTGGTGGACCTT
The DNA here is from genome assembly GCA_003235365.1 of Deltaproteobacteria bacterium. Taxonomy (GTDB): domain Bacteria; phylum Myxococcota_A; class Polyangia; order Polyangiales; family Polyangiaceae; genus SZUA-265. Next base: position 23,102 of record QJWJ01000111.1, on the reverse strand, counting down.
CGTCGGCGGGGATGACCCCGGCTACTACTCACCGCGTTTCAGAGACCAAATTGCGCGCTGGTCTGAAGGGCTCGTCGCCATGGACGCCGAGGCGTGCGATGCCAGAACGTTCGGGTCGGTGATCTTGCAGTTGATATTCGACCAGTACCGGGGTCAGAGCGACTACCGCGACGGGATCCTCAATGGCCCGACCAGCGAAGCCTGGCTGGATCCGTGGCGTCGCTATTTGGAGGCACAGGGTGTGCGCTTCATCCACGGCAAGCTCCTGGATCTCGAATACAGAGACGAGCGGTTCCGAGCCAAAGTCGAGTGCTTCGAGCCGCGTTACCCCGGAGCGCTCGACAACGACCCGCAGTTACTCGACGGGCAGATCATCTTGGCTCTTCCGGTCGACGAGGTGCAGCGAATCGCCGAGCGGTTCATCAAAGAATACGAGGCCAGCAATGGCGGCGACAAGCCGCTGCACAGCGACCTGTGGAGGGTGGCGCGGCCGCTACACGACAACCTCGAAGAAGACCTGAAGCAACCGCGCCCGAGGGGCCCACTGAGACACTTCGCTGGCATCCAATACTATTTCATGGAGGATTTGTCTTGGGTTCACGGGCACATCTACTACCCAGATGCACCGTGGGGGCTGTCGTCCATTTCACAAGCGCGCTTCTGGCAAGAAAAACACGACTGGGAGCACGGCTACCGGGGGCTGATGAGCGTAATCCTGTCCACCTGGGACGCGCGGTCGCCGTATACCGGCAAGACTGCCTGGGAAAGTGCCCCACACGAACTCGCGCAAGAGGTGTGGCGACAGCTGAAGGTCGCCCTGCTCGGCACCAACGACCGGCGCTTGGGGGAGATCGACGCGGACGCAGCCCCTCGCCTACCCGATCCGATCTTCTGGCGATTGGACAAGAACATGACCTGGACAAATCCCGGATACGCCAACAGCACACCATTTCAAATCAACCTGCCGGGCAAGTTCAACGATCGCCCCGGCGATCTGAAGTACGGCTATCGAACCGACGGGGGCCTCACTCTCGCCGGCACATTCATGAGGACGTACACGCGCCTGACGACCATGGAGGCCGCCAACGAGTCGGCACGGCATGCGGTCAATGCACTGTTGCGCACGGGAATGGCGAAGGCCGGCATGCGACAGAGCAAGTTGTGCAAGATCTTTCCAATCGAGCACCGCGAACCGCAGGATCTGGGCTTCGTCAAGAAGCTCGACGCGGCGTTCGCCAAGAAGGAAGCGGAGCTCGGAGAAACGAGTGGGCGTTCGCTGGTGGAGGCGTTGGGCATCGATCGCTGGACTGCATTCATGCCGAAGGAGAGATGACATGGTCGAAGAAGATCAGACTCGACAGGACGGCACTGGTGCGGGCGCCACCGGTGCCGACGATACGGTCGCGGCGACGGGCCGATCCGCGCCGGTACCCCAAGCAATCGTCGCTGCGGCACGCCGTCGCTTGCTGCAAAGGCGTCAAACCCACGATTCCCCGTTTTCCGAAGCCTTGCGTGGTTCGATCTATCCGACGACGATGGGACCCGACAAGGTCATCGATCGACTGGGATATGGCGAGCGCCTCATCGAGCAACGGATTTCGGAGGACGACCACTTGGTCGACCGCGAACTCGTGCGCACTCGGTCCGGGACGACCCCCGCTGAATCCGTCACCCCGTTGTCCGAGCCCGCTGAGGATCTGGCAGCGGAGGACGAGCCACTCGACGAACCGTCCACCCGAGCCATTCAGAGCGCGTCATGAGTGCTCCCGCCATCGACAGCGTTCGACGCCTGTGTGTCGCCGCCCTCGAACGCGTCGACCGCTCATTCGAACAGGAAGACTCCTTCGACGGTGGAAGCGCCGGGGGACGTTGGAGCAAGCCGCTGGTGGGGGATTGGGACAGTGCAATTCACCTGATCGGCGAAGCGACCTTCGCCTGGAACGTCCGAGACGACGATTCGGCGCACCGCGCCGATCTGTTGCAGGGGCACATCGTCCATGTCTGGAAGCACAGCACGAACGCCGATACTCTGTGCATCAACGCGCTGGCATTGATGGCTCGCGTGCGACGCGACGCCATCTCCGGGACGCCCGAGGCATCCACGAGGTGTACGGAGTTGCTCCAACGCCTCGACATTCGATTGGGAGTTCGCCACTCGGCAGCTCCCGACTCCGAGTGGATCTGGTTGATGGACCAGCTCACGCACCACGTGCGACGCCAGCCACCGCGCAGCGCCATGGGTCTGAAGAATCCACTGCCGCTTCGCGACCTCGACACGCCGACGTTGCGCATTCATCTGGCGGCCTTCGTGCTGCTTGCCGCGTTGCCGGCGCAACGCTCGCTCGCGCTCGACCACGCCGCGCGTTCCCTGTACGAGGCCCTGACCAACCAGGCCGCGACCGGCGTTCGCTGCAGTTGGCCGCCATTCGCATTGTTCGCGGGGACCAACGCCGTGACGAGACTGCTTCATTTCACAGCGGGACGCACCCTGCAGTGTGGTGACCTCGCTTACGACGACCAGTTCGACGACATCGCCGAAACGTTGGCCACGCTTCTCCCTCGAAGCAAAGACGCGGGGCGTCTCGTGCGCGAACTCGGCTTGGTCCCTCAGGTCAAGGACTTGGTTTCGGCGGTGGGGTCACTCGCGATGCCCAATGGCCTTCTGCACGAGGAGATCAGCGAAGACTGGGCCGAGTGGATCCACGAGACGCGCGGCCCCGTGGACCAGACGACTGGCATCTATTGTTACCTGCCCCTGGCCACTTCCGTCGCGATCGCCGCATTGGCACGTCACGGTCAGGCTCGAGGCGGCGAGACGAAGGCGATCTTGCAGGCCAGCACAGATCAAAGCCTCCGCGCCATGCGCCGGATGCGAACCATCATCGAGGGGCACGACATCGCGCTGGGCCACCCCTTCGCGCCATTCGCACTCTACAACGACGTCGTGTTGTCTTGCTGGCTGAGACTGTTCGAGCTCGATCCCGAGCCCGCCGATTCACCCATTTCCCAAGACCACCTCGAGCAGGCCGTCCGCTACCTGCTCAGCAGTCAACTGGAAGATGGCATGTTCCAGCAACGCTACCGCGCGAACGAACTGGACGAAGGCGAAACGATCGCAACCGGCGCGTTCATTCGGGTATTGGCCCAGTATTCGCGTCGCGCCCTCACCGAGGACACCGAGCTAGCCCGCGAAATCGCTCATGCGATCGAACGAGCGGTACTCGCCGTGATTCAACATCAAAACGAAAGCGGCGGCTTTCCAACGTTCGCTCGTAACGATCGTGAAAAGGGGGGAATGCTTGGCGCCTACGAAGCGCCTGGTGTTCAGGAGAACCTATTCTTCGATGCTCCCGCGGCCGACGCCAATGGCTGGGTACTGGAAGGATTGTGCGAAGTGCGGACCGGCGCAAAGCCCATTCCAGGTGTCTACTTCACGCCATCCGCACAGCGAGAAATCGATCGGGCCGTGGACAAAGCGGTGGGATGGCTCCGACGAGACTTTCACCCACGCGCCGGCTGGTGGGGACGCTACGGCGGCGCATACATCACCGGTACGGCAATGGCCCTTCGCGGTTTACGTGTAGCGGGAGTGTCACGCAGCGATGCGCAGGTTCAGCGGGCGCGCTCGCTTCTCGTGGAGAGCCAGCGCTGGGACGGCGGTTGGGACCAGGATCTGCGCGCCGACGATCCGGCGTACAACTCCAAACCCGAGCGCTACGCGATGCGAATCGTATCGGATGAGAGGGACGCACCCAGCCAGCCGGAACTGACCGCGTTCGCATTGATGGGCCTCCTCGACGCAGGGCAGGACCCCTATGGTGAGTGTGTGACCCGAGCGGTCCAGTTTCTCGTGGGGAGCGCGACTGCCGACGGCTGGGGCACGGCTCGCCCAGTCCACTCGTTCATGCGCGATTGGAACTACATTGATCTTCTGCAGACGCATCTCAAACCCGCCGACGCATTGCTACGATGGCTAGCCGCGACTGCCGAACGGGACCGTTCCCGTATCGCGCACGATCAACCCCATCGCAAAGATCACAGCGCTGGCGCCAGAGCACGCACCAAGCGCTCCGGGTGCACGACCCGCTGATCGTCGAACCATGCACTATCCGGCGTAGCGCGTTCATCTGCCAGACGGCTCAGCGCCCATCGACACGACTCGCGGTAGAGCATCATGCCCGCGGCATCGAATCCGTCGAGAGCACCTTGCAACGAAGCTGAGGCTTCGGCGCGATTTCCCCGCACGTGAGCCGCACTTGCGCGGATCAAAGCCGCGAACGGAGCGCAAGGTGGCAGGCGGTGCGCGGCAATCTGCGCGGCATCTTTCTCGGCCAAGCGCAACAACCCCTCCTTGTCGAGACCGCGTCGCGAAAGCCCCGGAACGATCGCTCCATCCGCACATTGTGCCGCAACTGCCAACGCGGCATGAGCACGCAGGTGCAGCAGTTCGTCGCGCAAGCAAGCCATCTTGTCGAAGAACGCGGCGCTGAGCCCGGGCCAGCTGCTCACGACCTGCGCCCATGCGTCCGCGACGCGCCCCTCGTACCAGGCGATCTGGACGCGCGTGACCAACAAGTGGTAACTGTGGACCGCCAGTTCGGTGTCGACTCCCGCCATGACGGCGTTGGCTCGCTCCAGAGCCAATGACGGCTCGTCGGCGGCCAATCGTGCCAGCGCGCTCGGGCCGAGTACTGCGTTTCTCTCGCTAAACAGGTCGCCTCGTGCCTGAGCCTCGCGCCGCACCTCGGCGGTACGTTTCGCCAGTTCGAGCAAGTCGCCTGTCATGCCCAGCGCGTGCAGTCCCCACAGGTCACACACCGCCAGTTCGTAACTCGCGCCATGGCCGAGCGACGCGAAAGCGCGCGCTGCAAGATCAGACTGTTCTACTGTCGCGGCGAAGTTGCCTCGAAACCAGCTCGTCGCCGCGCGGCTGAGGTGATAGAAGCCCCGCTCGTAAGCGCTGCCGCTGCCATCGGCGATCTGCCGCACCAAGTCAGCCAAGCGATCGGCTCGGCGATACAGGTAGTCAGACTCGACCATCCCCTCTTGAGCGGCAACCATCGACAGCCCTCGGGCGAGGTATCCAGCATGCCCTGCCCGAAACGCCTGCAGTGTCAGCAACACCGAAAACAGCGTCGCGGGCATCGCATTGACGAAAGACAGTGACTTGGACGCGACCCACAAGCTCTCCAGCCGTGCCTCAGTCAGGGAATCGACACTGGTCCTGGGCTCGAAGTCGAACCCCCGCAGAATCAGCTTGAAGCGGTTCGCAAGCAGCAATGCCAGCGTCGCGGCGTTCGACGTTGGATACGCAATTCCGTGTTCCCGCAACACGGAACGTATCACACGAAGTCCCTCCCCATCACAGGCACTCTGCAGGTACTGCTCGGCGGCTCGCGTACGCAAGCGCATCAACGTCGCCGGTTCCGCTCCGCTGCGCCAGTTGGGCAGGAGCGTGGCGGCCCGTTCATACGCGGCGCCAGCCAACGCACCGCGTCCCGCGTTCGCGTAGGCGTTGCCCACCATTTCAGCAACCTGCCAATTGTTTTCATCGTCGGGTGCGAGATCGAACGCCTGTTGGTAGAGCGCCGCGGCCCGCTCGAAAGCAAAAGCCCTGTCGGCGCGCTGCGCACACTCGAGCGCCACGTCTCGCGCTTCTTCCCACCGTTGGGCCCCAACGAGATGCGGCAATCGCAACTCGGGTTCGATGCCGGGAGTCTTGTGGAGTACCTCGCTCAGGCTGCGATGCACACGCAGCGCGTCGGGTGGCTCCAATCGCTGAACGACACCTTCACGGATCCTGTCGTGAGAAGTCTGAAAGTGCCGCGTCCCTTCCGTCACGTTGCCAACCAACAACCTGGACTTGCTCAGTAGGTAAATGACGTTCGAGTCGCGAGCGGACAGGCCTGCAGCCTGCAGCGCCAAACTCTCCTCCAATGGTCGCCCCACCACCGCATACACTTCGAGCACCCGTCGTGCGTCTTCAGGCAGCAAGAGCAGCCGCTGTTCGAGCAACTCCGCAACGGAGGGCGGGACTCGTCCCAGCGTGCCCGCCGACGCAGTCAGCCGCGCCAACTCACCGACCAGCATCGGCAATCCCCCCACTTCACGAATCGCCTGCTGCAACGCACTACGCGCCTCGGGCGAAGCCAAGCTTTCTCCCGCTACGCGTTCGACCAAGGACAAGGCTTCAGTTTCGGCGAGTGGAGCCAAGGCGATCTCCTCACGCCGCGCATCGACCTGTGCCGTCGCCAAGCGCTCCTCGAAGGTGGTCGTGAACGCGCCCTCACTTTGACGCTGAGTGAACACCAGGACGACGCCAATCGCCCAACGCCGCCGTAGCAAACTCACGAGCAACGTCGCACTGTCCGAGTCGGCCCATTGCGCGTCGTCGATGATGAGGATCAACGTCCGGGACATCGCGACGTGTTCAATCAACCTGCCGAGTGCTTCAAATCCGCGCTCGCGCACTTTAGGGAGCACTTCACCCAGCGGCCCCGGATCTGCTTCAAGCTGCTCGTTGCTCCGACCCAGGATGGGAAACACACGACGCGCATGCGTGTACTCTTCGTTGAACTCGTCGCTCCACGGGCGGGGAACCTCAGCCAGCTCTTCGCTCATTCGGTCGACGATCGCGTCCACGGCTTTGAACGGCATCGCCTCACGCTCGTAGCATCGATTCCAAAGGACGAACGCCGCGGTCTGTTTGACAGCAGTTCCGGCGAACTCCGACGCGAGCGCTGTCTTTCCGATGCCCGATGGCCCCGTCAGATAGACTAGCTGAGGGACCCCAGGCACCACGTTGACCAGAATCTCGTGCAACCGAGACAACTCGGCGGCCCGCCCTACGAACGGTGCCTGTTGCTCGAAGACTGGCGGAGCAACCTCGATGCCGAACGCCTCGGCGATTTGCTCTGCAGTCGGACGCCGCGCTGGATTGTTCTCGAGCAAGTCCCCACACAGGCGATCGAGATCCGCGGGGACGTTTGGCACAATCGCCGATGGGAGTTGGCCTGCCAACGGTCTGGGCAGTGCTCCAGAGAGCGCCTCGAACAGCATCACGCCCACGCCATACCAGTCGCTCGCTGGCGAAGCCTTCTGACCCATGAGCACTTCCGGCGCCATGTAGGCAGGCGTTCCCGCCTCTGACAGATCGTGGTATCCACCAGCCACGAGCAGGTCGCGCACGACGCCAAAATCCAAGATCACGACGCGGTCGTCATCATCGACCAACACGTTGCCGGGTTTGAGATCGCGATGCAACTTGCCGGCTGAATGGAGCGCGGCCACACCGGACACTAGTTGCGGCAACAATCCTCGGAGCGCATCGTAGTCACAGGTGGCGCCCCCTTCACTCGAATGTCGAACGCGAGCAACCAAGTCTTTGCCTTTGATCACCGGCATCGTGAAGAACCACAAAGGTACCGGCGACCGTTCGTCGTAGTAGAGCTCTTGAAGCTCTATCAGGTTGGGGTGAACGACCGTCGCCAACGCGCGAAACTCACGTTTGATCGCGTACCCACCCAATGGTCCGCGCGAATGCAACGTCTTGAGCGCCACCGTCGCCCCGCTATTGCGGTCCAGCGCCCGGTATACGGTGCCCATGCCTCCCGAACCAAGCAGCCCCTCAATCAGAAATCTACCGTCGAGCAGTTGCGCCCCTTCGGGCAACACTTCGGGTTTGGGCTCGACCTCACGCCACGACGAATCGAATGCGCTCGTATCGCCAAAATCCTGCTGTTTCGACCTCGCGGCATACTTGACGCCCTTGTGCGCAACCATGGCTTGCCGAGCAGTCTAACAGACCTTTCCCGCCAACCCGCTCCTCGTTTTCTCGTCGCGGCATCACGCTTATGCAGAGCCACGACAGCGACCCCAGCTATCTTTCGGTTCCACGGGGGAAGCCAGAGATGCGAAACAAGCGCCACGCTCGGCCCCGTTCCCGAGCCGACGGCAATCGCCAAGCAGGGGGCCGACCAACGCAACAAGCCCGCGGCAACGCCCGCGAAATGCTGCAAAGCCCACTCGCGCGCACCGCGAAAAACTCACCATTTCGGCACCTTAGCACCCACCGATAGGCGCCGACCACCGCCCGACGGTCAACGCCAGCGTCCAGGTAATCCTCGACACTCCATCAGTTGGAGGTGTCCCGCGCCTGTCACCTGACACCATCGTTGGCCCTCGCGAAAATTCCGGGAATACCGTCCGGCAGGCTGCTCTGCAAGGAGCCTTCCGCGCATCGCCGACGGATTCGAGAACACTCGCAGCGGATTACCCGACAACCGGACTGCTCTGCAGCGCTGGTCGGCCGCACGAGACGCACCAGCGACGTGCAAGGGGCATCCTCGCCTGGAAGGCTAGTCCTCAACACGCGTAGCAAACGGCTCGTCTTCGACTCGAACACCGATGAGCCCTTGCTCGTTGCCAGAAGGAGAGAACATGAAACGCACCATCCTCGTCTTCGCCCTGTGCGCCGCGGGTGAGCTCGCCTGCCAGAATACCGCCGACGGCATTGCCCGCGACGCAGAGCAGGCGAAGTCGAGCGCCAAGAAAGGCACTCAGGCCGCCGAACAGGCAGTACAACAAGCCGCACATCACGCGCAGACCGAACTCGATCAGTACCGCAGCCGCGCCCGAAGCGAGCTCGACGAGCTGGACAAGAAGCTGGCCGAACTCAAAGTGAAGGTCGAAACGACGACTGAAGAAGCAAGCGGTGACGCCGAGCGCAAACTCCGCGAAGCACACACCCGTCGAAAGCAGCTCGAAACCGACCTGAAGGAACTGAAGGTCGACGCCGACCGGCAGTGGGAGCAGGCAAAATCCAAGCTCGACGAGGCCATCGCCTCGCTAGGCAAAGATGTCGACGCCGCCCTCGACCGACTGGGCAACGACATCGAAGAAACGACCAAGTGATCCGTGAATTGGTTGTAGGGTCGAGACGCGTCGAACCGCTTCGAACCGCGTCTCGATCCTACCCGGCTTGGCGCACATTCACCTGGCGACATCACTGGCCGCGTCGACCGAGGCTGTTCCGAAGGTCTTCGCGTAGAACACCCCCGCTCCAACCGTGCCGCGGCGCTACAGACTGCGCGGCAACCGCGCGCGCACCAGCCGATACCCCGCCAGCGGAGACGCACCGACCAACAGCGTGTCGACCCAAGCGGTTCCTCCGTGCTCGTAGTGAACTTGCGCCGCGACCACGGTTCGCGCGTGCAGTCGTTCCCTCAGGTCCTGAAGCGAATCACCACTCTGGTCCGAATGCAGCGAGGGGCCGCCTTTGACGCGTACCTCGGTAACCCGCGCCGCGAGCTCCAGATCGGATAGCAGATCATCGAGTCCCTGCGCGTCGAGGTGTCCCTCGTACACGTCACCAAACTGAACGGCATCTGACATGGTGTCAGCTCCGCGGGCGAACGACGGCCACCCCGCCGACGGCCGACTCGGGCGCTTCATCCGGTAGATCGTCATAGTATAGCGTCGTCGGATGCAGCGCGACGGGTACGGTCGCTGCGCTTCGATGAGCGTAGAAGTCTTCGAGAAAGGATCTCGCGCTGGGCCGCTCCGGCGGAGGCAACCCTTGCAGAACCTTCAACCAGTCGCGTCTGCTCAACGAACCCATTCGTCCACCCCTTCCAAGAACCTAGCCATGATTTGATCGCTAGCGGCCTGCGCGGCGTGACACTGTTGACAGCTTTGCCGATCCGGATGCGTCGAACGCAAACCCGCCATGCCGCTGACGCCATGACAGCTCGCACAGTTCTCTCGCATCTGCAAACGGTGTGGAACGGTTGGCGGCGCACCGGGCCACGCTCGCGTCCCCTGTCCACCCATGGGCGCGGGTTCGAACGCGTTCTCGCTCGTCTTGGCCGCGACCGTCACTCCCGAAGGTTCGTCGCCTGCACCACTCACTTCGAGCCCCGCGATGGCCGGCGCGTGACACTGCACGCACGACACATAGGGCGCGTGGCTGATCATCGGTGCGATCAATTCGCCGATCTTCGCTCCGTGTTCGTGGCAAACGAGGCAATTGGGCTTGGCGCGAGAATCGATCGGGTGCGGCACCGTCGGCGGCGCCCCGTCAAAGGCCCTGCGGAGACTCCGCTGTTCGAGCATCGCCTCGCGATCACCTTCCTGGCGCACCACGGGATCCGTCGGCTTGGGCAGACGTGCACGCAATAGCTCTGCAGATGCCACATACATCTCATGCGACGGGCCACGCGACGACTGCCGCAACTGAGGGTAGGTCTTCACGCCTTCGACGACCCCTGACACGTCGCTCTCGGCAGAGTAACCCCTGAGCGCAGGAGGCTCACGGCGCATCTCGGCAAAGAAGCCGATGCCTGCTGCTGTCAACAGCGCGACCAGAACCAGCCTGTAGCCACGCGCTCTCGTATTCAATTGCAGTTCGCCCATGGCTACACCTTGCGAACTCGAGCCGCGCACTTCTTGTAGTCGGGCTGCTTCGAGAACTGGTCAATGGCGTCGAGCGTCAGCTCGTTTACGAGCAGACTCTCGTCGAAGAACGGTACGAACAAGCTCCCTTGCGGGGGCGCCCCTCGCCCATCGATCCACGCGTGCAGTCGCAACTTGCCCCGACGCGTCTCGACCTCGACGAGATCGCCGTTGGCGACGTGAAGCCGCCGCGCGTCTTCGGAATTGAGCTCGACGTATGCACTCGGCATGGCACCGCGCAATTGAGGTACGCGCATCGTCATCGTCCCCGTATGCCAGTGCTCGAGGACTCGTCCCGTGCAAAGCCAAAACGGAAACTGTTCGTCAGGGACCTCCGCTGGCGGCTGATAGGGCCGCAGCCAGATCTGCGCCTTGCCGTCTTTGCTCGTAGAATGATAGAAGTCGAACTTCTCGCCAGGCTTGACGTACGGGTCGTCGAACCCGGAAAACCTGAAGCGCGTCTCTCGCCAAGCGCCGTCCTTCTCCACGACCGGCCAGCGCATGCCACGTTGCTTGACGTACTCGTCGTACGGCGCCAAGTCCTTGTGCTTGAGCCGGGTGAACCTGCGGTACTCTTCGAACAAGTGTCGGTCGACGTTGACGTCATAGTACTTGTCCCATTTCCAGATCGGGACTTCCTTGCCGTCTTTGTCGACGTTGAAAACGAAACGACCGTCCTTGTCCTTCGCCCCTTCGAAGCCGAGTTCGAACAAACGATGGGTCACCGCAATGGTTTGCCAGCAGTCGTCTCGCGCTTCACCTGGGGGCTCGACCATCTTGAACCATTGCTGAGTCCGGCGTTCGGAATTGCCGAACATGCCGTTCTTCTCGACCCACATGGCGCTCGGTAGGATCAAGTCCGCAAACTGCGTGGTGGCGGTGGGGTACACATCCGAGACGATGAGGAATTTGTCCTTCAACTTGCGACTCGGATCGAACAGCTTGTGCAAGTTCGGGAGGGTTTGACCCGGGTTCGTCACCTGCACCCAAATCGTGCTGATGTCCCCTCCTTGCTCCTTCGGCTTGCAGAACTGCTCCCACATCTTGACGGTGTGGTATCCGGGAGCCTTGTTCAAGCGCCCCGCAGGCAGGTTCCAGATTTCTTCGGCGTGAGCCCGATGTTCGTCTTTGGCAACGAGCCTGCCCCCCGGCAACGCATGACTCAGTGTGCCCACTTCTCGAGCCGTACCGCACGCGGACGGCTGCCCGGTGAGGCTCGTCGGGGAATTGCCTGGGGTACCGAAGTGGCCGCTGAGTAGATGCAACCCGTGGATCAGATTGTTCATCGCCGTGCCACGCGTGTGTTGATTCACACCCATGCACCACAGGCTCGTGATTTTCACGTTCCGGTCGGCGAACAGCGACACCAACATCTCGAGATCAGCCACAGCCACACCGGACTGCTCCGCCGCGGACTCCAACGTGTATTCGGAGATCCCGCGTGCGAACTCGTCGAACGGAATTGCCTGGCCAAATAGGTCAGCCGGGTCTGAATCCTTGCGAAAAGCACAGTGTTTCTCGACGAACGCCTTGTCGTAGGTGCCCCGCTGAATCAACGCATTCATGACGGCGTTGGCGATCAGCTGGTCGGTGTGGGGGTTGAACTGCAAGTAGTGATCGGCGAATGCCGTCGTCCGCGTCCGTCTCGTCCCGATGTCGATGAGACGTACCTGCTCACCGCGCGAGCGTCGGTCCATCAGTCGAGAGAACAATACTGGATGCATTTCAGCCGGATTGTTGCCCCAGGTGATGCACACGTCACAGGCATCGAGGTCTTCGTAGCACCCCGCAGGTTCGTCGACTCCGTATGTGCTCAAGAAGCCCGTGACAGCGGAGGCCATGCACAGTCGCGCGTTCGGGTCGATGTGGTTGTTCGTGAGTACCCCCTTGATGAGCTTCTGCGCAGCATATCCTTCGGGGATCGTCCACTGGCCGCTTCCGTAGATGGCAAAACCAGCCGGGTCGTCGAGTGCCCGGCGCGCTACGATGTCGATGGCTTCGTCCCACGTGATGGCCTTGAAGCCAGTACCGTCGCGCAGCATGGGTTTCGTCAGACGGTCCTTGCCGTACAGAGCGAGCCCTACATGGTAGCCCTTGACACAAAGGAGCCCCTTGTTGACCTCGGCAGCTTGATCGCCGGCGATGGCGACGACACGGCCCCCTTTGACGCCGACTTGAACGTGGCAACCCGTCCCACAAAACCGGCACGGCGCTTTGTCCCACGCCACACCGTCAGCGGCACGCGGTACCTGCTGAGCTCCTCCAGCACGCGCCGCAGCCGCGGTCGCAGCGGCCATCGCGCCATTCAACAAGAAACGTCTTCGATCCATTTGCTTCAGAGTCCTGCGTCTTCGAAGTTGAGTTGAACGAGGTCGAGGAGCAACACGCCCGGCAACTCTCGAATGACCTCGAACGTCCGTTCGCTCTCCCGCAACGTGCTCGCCTCGAGCACCAGCGGTAGCCGGCTCCCCACCCGTCGCCCACAGGTCACCCCCCCAAGCGCGGCGAGGGAGCGCAACGTCCGCGACTGCTGCTGTTGTTCCGGCTCCAGGGTGACGACGAGTGAACTGATGGGCATGGCAAAGTTGAGTTGCGGGGACGTGGTTGACTGCGCTCTCGCGGCGCAGGGCCCAAGCAAGCATTGGGCCATCCTGCGAATCACGAGGGGAAGCGAGCCGCATCACGCCCGCTCACGTGAACCGCCACCCCGAACGCGCACGATTTGCCGAGAGCGCCCCCCATCACGCACAACGATCGTGTTTCATTCCTTGTTTCGCGAAAACGGAGCGCGATCCCTCGTCACCGCTCGCTCCCGGCGTTCTGGCACACCGCGTGCTTGGAGGCGCCGCCGTGAACAATCGTCCTTGGCAGATGGCTTTGGGGCTAGCGCTATTGTCGCTGGGTTGTGGCCACGAAGACCAGCGCGCGTCGGCAGTTCCCTCCGCGACGACATCCACCCAAACGCGGTTCCGAACGTCGATCAACATTCCCGAACGACTGACATCCGTCGACGTAGGAGGCGCTGGCAACGGTGGCGTGGAGCAACGGGTACGCTGCGAAACCTGCCACGCGGTACGCCCTCCGAAGCCACTGCCCGAATCCATGAGCGCGCTCACCGAGTTTCACGTCGGCATGCGATTCACGCACGGAACGCTGAGCTGCACCGCCTGTCACGCCGAGGGCCAGCCGCCAAAACTGAAGCTAGCCACCGGCGAACCGCTGCCAACCGCTTCGGCACTGCAGCTGTGCGCGCAGTGCCATGGCCCCCAGTACCGGGACTACGAACACGGCGCGCACGGGGGCATGAACGGGTACTGGGACACGTCGGCAGGGAACCGCACACGCAACCATTGCGTGGACTGTCATGACCCTCATACCCCGCAAGTGGAAGCAGTGTCGCCCAAGCCCCCACCTCGAGACCGATTTCTCAACCAGGGAGAAACCCATTGAGCATGCCCAACCAGACTCGCCGGCGCGCCCTCAAAGTCGTCGGAGCAACGCTCGGCGCTGCGGCGTTTGCCAAGGCGATGGAACCGCTGTCCGAATGGGAAGAGGGGATGAACGTCGATGCGTTCCTCCAAAAGCACTACAAGGAGCTCAGCGACGAAGAACTGCAAGAGGTGATCGCGCGGCTCGAGCAGGAAACCCTCGAGAAGTATGGCCGCGACGTTCAGATCCGGGACGTTCGCCCTCAGGAAGGCGTCGAGTTCGGGTATGCGCTCAACTTGAGCTTGTGCATCGGTTGTCGAGCCTGCGCCGATGCTTGCCATCACGAGAACAACCACGACCGAAAGACGAACAACAGCTACATTCGCGTCTTCGAGATGACTCAGGGGAGTCTCGACTTCGAGAACGGCGATCCCAACTACGACCATCCCGTTCCCCAGCCCGGCAAGTTCTACCTCCCGGTGCAATGCCAGCAATGCGACAACGCACCATGTGTGCGTGTTTGCCCGGTACAAGCCACGTGGAAGGAACGCGATGGGGTCGTGGTCGTCGACTACAACTGGTGCATCGGGTGCCGATACTGCGAAGCGGCCTGCCCGTACCACGCGCGTCGGTTCAACTGGAGCGCTCCCGAAGTGCCGGCAGAAGAAATCAATCCGGATCAAGCGTACTTGTCGAACCGAATTCGCCCTCAGGGCGTTGTCGAAAAGTGCACTTTCTGTCTGCACCGTACGCGGGAAGGCAGGCTTCCGGCGTGCCTCGAAGCGTGCCCGACGGGCGCGCGCGTCTTCGGCAATCTGCTCGACCCCGACAGTGAGATTCGTTGGGTACTCGCCAACAAGCGCATCTTCGTGCTCAAGGAAGAGCTCGGGACGCGTCCTCGCTTCTTCTACTTCTTCGACAAGTGACCCCAATGCCTGAATCGACTCACCATCACGCTCCGAGCTACGCGCGCTTCTTGTGGCGCTTGTTCGTCGGAGCATTCCGCGGCAGCACGACCTTCTACGTCGCGATGACGGCTCTGACCGCCGTGGCACTCGTGGGAGCCAACGCCTGGGCCCATCAGGTTGTGAGCGGGATGGCCCTCACCGGAATGAGCGACCACGTTTCTTGGGGGCTGTACATCGCCAACTTCACGTTCATCGTCGGGCTTGCCGCTGGCGCCGTGATGATGGTCATCCCCGCCTACCTGTACGACGACCACGACATGCACGACGTCGTCGTCGTTGGTGAGGTGCTCGCGATCGCGTCCATCTTGATGTGCACGATGTTCATCGTTGCTGACATGGGGCGCCCAGACCGCTTCTGGCACATCATCCCTGGCGTCGGTCGTTTCAACTGGCCCATGTCGATGCTCACTTGGGACGTGGTCGTGCTCAACGGCTACTTGCTGCTGAATCTTCACATTTGTGGCTACTTGCTCTATCAGCGCTTCTTGGGACAGAAGCCCAAGCGGTCTTGGTACGTGCCGTTCGTCTTCTTGTCGATCGGCTGGGCAATCTCGATCCACAGCGTTACGGCATTCTTGTACAGCGGTCTCGGTGGTCGTCCGTTCTGGAACTCGGCGCTGCTTGCTCCGCGCTTCATCGTGTCCGCATTCATCACGGGCCCCGCGTTCGTCATCGTGCTGCTCCAAGGCCTGGAAAAGCTCGGCAGGGTGAAGGTCGGGGACGGTCCCATCAATACCCTCAAGAAAGTGCTCCGCGTCACCGTGCTGGTGAATCTGTTCATGCTCGTCTCGGAGTTGTTCACCTCCTTCTACACGGGCGGGCACCATCGAGCTGCTGCGGAGTATCTGTTCTTCGGTCTGCACGGCAAGACCGCGCTCGTGCCCTGGAGCTGGGCCTCGCTGACTCTGAACGTTGCTTCGGTAGCACTCCTGTACGTGCCGCCTCACGTCACGGGCAATCGTCGTTGGCTCAACGCAGCTTGCGTCACGGCGTTCTGTGGAGTGTGGATCGAAAAGGGAATGGGTCTCATCATCCCCGGCTTCATTCCGAGCACCATGCACGAGCTCATCGAGTACTCCCCCAGCCTCACCGAGTGGAAGATTACGCTTGGCGTGTGGGCGTTTGGGCTACTCGTGCTCATCGTCGGGCTGAAATTGGCGCGTCCCGTGCTCGCCGGTGAACTGACTCCAGGCTCGATGCGACCCGCGCCGAGAAGATCCCAGCGCCACGGAGCGGCACCGGCCCAGTAGCGGTATCGACTGGTAGGATGATGGCAATGCGAACTACCCCGTCGAAGCAACAGCTGTATGGACACTGGGCAAGCAAACCTCGCTCCTTGGGTTACCGTGCACACGAAGTACTGATGCGGTTGGCCCCAGACTACGAGGTCAGGCCGGCATGGCGTGGCATTGGCTACAAGTGGGGTAGCAACTACTCGGTAGTCGTCTCCCCCTACGAAGACCACATCAAGCTGATGCTTTGGCGAGGTATCGAGCTGCCCGATCCCGCTCGAGCATTGCAGGGAACCGGCAGCAATACGCGACACCTGCGGATCGGCTCCAACGCAGATCTGAACCCCGACGTGCTGGGGGCACTGTTGAACCATCAGCGGCGAATATTCGCTTCGGGCAAGCCCGCCGAGCGCAGGGCCGTGCCACGACACGCCAAAGCCATTCCTCGCTTCGTAAGCAGTGAGCTCGACGCTCGGGGCCTGCGCCAAGCCTACGACGAACGCCCTGCCTACCAACAGCGCGACTACGTGTCTTGGATTTCTGGTGCCAAACGAGAACCGACCCAGCTGCGACGGCTCGAACAAATGCTCGAAGAGTTGGAAACTGGGAACGTCTACATGAACATGCCGTGGAAGCGGGGCAAGAAGTAACTCCTCCAGAAGACCCGCGCCGGGCGCGTCAAGCCGCCGGCTCGACGTGGGCCAAGCGGGACAACGAAAGCCAACCGGTGACTTGTTTGCGGTACTTGTCAGGCCCCTGGTACCGAAGCAGTCCGCCCTCGATTGCGGATTGAAACGCGACGTCGCCCATCCAAATCTGGGTCATGCCGCGAAGGGTGGTGTCGAGGTACAACAGCGGCTCCCGGCCGGGGTGCTCGATGCAGATGTCGACTTGCGCATCATCGACGAGCAACCACCAGCGCTTAGTCCGCGCTGGCAAGTCGGAGAACGTGAACTGCACCACGGCATGATTGGGTAGCCCATTGGTATTTACGCCTCGCTGAATGTCGAGCATCAGCAAGTCGACGTCGAGTTCGTGCTTGGTCATCTTGCTACGAACCCAGCGCTGTCCCCACACCCCCGCGAGCTCGACGAGCGGCGCCAGCTCCCTCCCACACTCGGTCAGGATGTACTGGGTCCCTCCCCCTGGCGCATCCCGTTTGACGATCACGCCTGCATCGCACAGCGACTTGAGGCGTTGACTCAGGACGCTGGGCGATATTCGTCCCAGTCCACGCTGAAGCTCCGCATAGCGGGTGCTTCCGAAGAGCAACTCGCGCACGACGAGCAACGTCCAACGTTCACCGAGAACCTCCGCGGCCTTCGCAACGGGGCAAAACTGACCGTATTCGAGCATCCTGACACCTCGTTCAAGGGCAGAGACGAGGCTAGCTGGCACCCACGGCACTCGCTACGAATTTCGTAGCCACCTCTAAGTAATCGTACAATTTCCAACACTTAAACCGGAAGAACGGGAATCGCTTCGAAAACCGAAGTAGCAGCGGGCGTCCCCCGTCGAGCACAGTGAACGGTATCTCGACGGCGATGCATCACGCCAGGGGAGTAGTTCATGTCAAACGATACCAATCACGCCCAGTCCACCGTAACCGTTCCCTCAGCGGGCGTTCAGCCCTTCGTCCCGTCGCCAGAGACGTTCAACCCCGCAGCGTCCCCCGAGGCAACCGCCGTTTGGAACGACGTGGTAGCGCCGAAGTACGCGCACCACGAACGAGTCATGGTCGCATCTGCTACCGAACACAGTGACGCGGTCTGGAATGACATCCCAACGAGCATACCTCATGCGATCGACGTCGGTTGCGGGTTCGGCGACACCAGTGAACGACTGGCAAGGACGTCGCAGCACGTGACGGCAATCGATTGCTCCAGCCCATTGTTGTCTCGCGCGATCTCTCGCCACGGCAATGTCACGAACCTGGAGTTCGTGCTGGCCGACGCCGGAAATTACGCCCCCAGGCGGCCCGCTCAGCTGTGTTTCTCTCGTTTTGGTCTGATGTTCTTCGAGCGCCCAGTGCAAACGCTGAAGCACCTTCGCTCCTGGCTCGAGCCCGGCGCGTCGTTTGCGACGTTGGTCTGGCGCTCGCGCGAAGAAAACCCTTGGCTGGAGCTGGCGCGCCAAGCTGTGCTCGAGGTGCTTCCACCAGTCGACGACGGTGCTCCGAGCTGCGGTCCCGGACCCTTTTCGATGTCCGAACCCGCCGTCGTCCTGGCGCAACTGCGCGCCGCGGGCTTTCGCTCAGCCAATCTGGAACCAGTCGACGGCAACGCGAACCTCGGCGCGAGCGTGGATGAGGCCGCAGATTTTCAACTTGCCTTGGGCCCCGCAGGAGAAATCGTCCGACATGCACAGAAGCAGGGTCATTGCGATTTGACGGCTGCACGTGCCCGGGTCTGCAACGCATTGGCACCGTTCGTGACACGTCATGGCGTCGTGCTGCCCTCCGCATCCTGGTGGGTTACCGCGCGCGCCTGAGCTGGCGCCGGTCTCGAACGAGGGATCCCGAGGCGGCTTGCCGCGCTGCTCTATGAGCGAGCAATCTCGCGAGCATGAACCGCCCGGTTCTTCCCTGCCCGTTTCGCCGCGAGCAGCGCTTGGTCCGCGAGACGGAACAGCTCGACATCCCCGGTCGTCTCGCTCTTCTCGATTGTCGCCATGCCGATGCTACAGGTCAGCGGCGCTGCCATGCGTTCTTGCAATGTACGCGGCAAACGGTTCAACACTCGCGCCGCGATGGCACCGGCTTGCTCTGCGGTCGTCCTCGGCAGGACGGCCACGAACTCGTCGCCGCCAAACCTCGCCAATGTGTCCGATTCCCTCAAGCAATGCTTGATGGAATCGGCCGCTTCGATCAGCGCCTTGTCCCCGGTATCGTGACCGCGCTCATCGTTGAGCATCTTGAAACCGTCCAAATCGAGAACCAGAAGCGACAACGGCAGGCTCGCGCCACGCTCGACGTCGAGTTCCTGCCGGATCTTCTGAGTGAAGAAACGCCTGTTGTTCAATCCGGTCAATGGGTCCGTCACGACGAGACTCTGAACTTGCTGGATCAACTGCGCACCATTGATCGCTGCAGTCAAAGCATCGCGCAACCGTTCGTACCAAGACACGTGGGCGAGACCGCACTGCAAAACCGCCACCCCGAGAGGCCGAGCCCCAGTACCCAAGGGCTCAACCACCCAACTCCTACCGCGCAGCAACAACTCCGAACCGAGGCCCGTCGTCGCGCGTAGCGCTCGATTGGGTTCAGCGTCCATGCCGAAAACGGACAAGGGTGAAAGCGACAACTCAGGACCGCCATCAGAAGTAACCAGCCAAATCATTCCGCGCCGCACCCCGAGCTTTGGAAAGGAAGTGCGAGCAACTTCGGCGATGGTGGTCAGATCCGGCGCCGCGAGGAGACCCGCCGTCGCGTCACTGAGGACCCGAAGGTGCTCCAACAGCTCTTCGCGTTGCCGAGCCATGTAGCTCGTTGTGACTTCTCCGGTCAGACGCATGGCACCATCGATGATGCGGTCCAGTTCCGGTAACCTACTCCACGGCAATCCATTGTAGGCAAGGTGCCTTCGCAAGAGCAACAGCGCGTTCTGCCACCCACCTGTGGACTTACGAGAACGCAGCAGTTCGAAACAGAGGATCTCGAGCCTGTCGTAGAAAACCGCCCCTTCCTCCTCCAACTGAGTCAGCATCGCATCGAGTAATTCGCCAAGCCAACCGGGGTGGACCTCGTCGAGAGCTGCAACGAACGCCTCTTCAAACTCCTCGAGAAGCGCAGGATCGACCGTGCGGAGTGACCGCTTCGGTGGACCGTCGGGCAAGTCGTGCCCGCTGGGACGAGGAAGGTTCGGCAGTCGAAGGCACCCGCACGAGCGTCGAAGGATCGGCTCGGCTCCATAGCGACGCGCGCCGAACGGCGTGGTTCCAGAACCCAGGGCATCGACGAGCATTCGCACGGCGTCGAACAGCAGCTCGCGCAGAGGCTGCCGAACCGTCGTCAGCGGTGCAGGCAGGTGACGGGCCAACTCCGTGTCATCGAACCCGACGACGGCGATGTCTTTCGGTATGAAGTAGCCGCGACGTTCGAGCTCCAGGCAGGCACCGACAGCCATGGCGTCGTTGGCACACACCAGCGCTTGCACTTCCGCGATGTCGATGGAGCGGCGGTCCAGGAGTTCACAGATTGCATTGCGCCCACCCTCCCAGGTGAAGTCACCAACAACCCGCCACTCGCTCGGCACGGAAAGGCCGGCCTCCGCTAACGCGCTAGTGAACCCAAGTTCTCGAGCTCGGGCCTCGGCGTTGCCGCCCAACCCACAGATGTACGCGAAACGCTCGTGATGGTGCTGCAGGACCAAGTGCTGAGTCAGATCGTAGGCGGCGCGCTCGTTGTCGATCGACAGGCAACAGTCCGCACCCGTTACCACGCCCAGCGTAACGGTCGGTATGGGGCGGAGTTGCTCGAGGAAGGCCGCCATCTGCCGTTCGGTCGCGATATGACCGATGGTGTGCGCAGCGACGATGATTCCATCCACCCATTTCGGCACCAGGTCGTGAATGAAGTTCTTGCCTACGCCCTCGCCGAGTTTGCCCCCAGGCACGACGAGCAGGTCGACGTCGTGGGCAGCGGCGGCCGCCAAACCCGCGTCAACGAGCGCCGACTGGAAGATGTCCTCCAGAGAGTCGCAAATCAGGGCAAGCCGTCGCTTGCTGCTTTGGCCCGATGCGGGCACTCCATAATCGGGCATCGCGGGAACCAACCCGTCACAAGCGTACCGACACAGCCGCCCCGGCGCCACCAACCGGAGCCATCGGTACCCAGAGCGCCGTGCGTGAAGAACGGACGCCCGTCATAGCGTTGACACGGTTCCATCTTCTGCGGAAACGTATCGACCCCCCTCGGCGGCGGTTCGAGATGGCCGTTTCGGCGGCGAATTTCTTAGCTGGGTAGGCCGATTCGCCCGGATCGCGAGTCCTCCCGCTGTATTATTCCAGCACCCGACTGGGCCAGGCGCAGAAAACGACAGCAGCAGCATCACTCGTCACGACGAGCGTATCCACTTCGGGACAGCCCATAACCGTTATCCCACCCCACGCCCGTGTCCCACATGGGGCCCTTGGCCGTGGTAGTCCCAAAACCGACACGTCGCGATCTCGCGCCACGCGCGCTCGCTCGTCGTTCCAACGACGACGTCGGGAGCGGAAGTGCCGGAGCCGTAAGTCGTCCTCGTAGTGCTCTGGGTTCATGAGAATCAACCTTGGGCGCAGACTTACCCACATCGGTTTGGGGGTCTGCGCCAAATGGGCGAGCACGATTGTCGGGCGGCTTTTCGAACCCCGTTGGGTGAGGGTCAGTTCAGCAGTATGAGGTTGCCTGTTCTGCAGCCACGGCGGGTCACCTGCTCTCTTCCCGGGAGAGGTGACCGCCCTCGCGACCACGAACGTGAAACTCGTCCGCGGTCGCGAGGCTGTCGACGTCGAACTCGTTCAGGCTCGTTCCTTGGACCGTACGGGGGTTAAGCGCACCGACGTTCGTGGACCAGGTTTCACTCAGCGCGGCGATCAGCCCAAGCATGATGCTCGCTAGTGCGAGTCGGAGTCGGTCGTAGCGCTCGCAAACACCGTGCAAGCGGTGAGATCTCCTGCAACGTTCACCGCCGTACGAAACATGCCGAGCAAGTGGTCGACACCAATGATGACGGAGATCCCCTCTGCGGGAACTCCCGCGCTCGCGAGTACACCAGCAAGAATGACGATGCCTGCCCCAGGTGCCGAGGGTGTCCCTACCGAGGCAGCAACGGTCGTGACGAGGACGAGCGCCAGCGTTGGATACCCGAACTCGAGACCATATGCCTGGGCGAGAAATACCGTTGCAACTCCTTGGTAGGCCGCCGTTCCGTTCATGTTGACGATGGCGCCGAGCGGAACGACAAACCGCGCGATTGACGGGGGAACTTTCAACTCGTTCTCCGCAGTCTTCATCGACAAGGGCATCACCGCTGCAGAGCTCGCCATCGAAAAGGCCAGCAGCAGGGTGTCCCGACTGCCCTCGAAGAACCTACGGAGGGAGATTTTTGCAGTCACAGCCACGATGGCGGCGTAAAGCACGAGCAAGACCAGCAGGGCGAGCAGCACCGTCAGGACGTAGAAGCCCAAACCCGCAAGCACACCCAGCCCGGAAGTCGCGGTCGTTCTAGCCATCAACCCAAACACCGCCAACGGAGCGATCTTCATCACCCACTTCGTGACAGTCATGCAGATCTCCTGCACGGAGAAGGTCAGCTCGAGCATTGGTTCAGCACGCTTCGCGGGCATCGACGTCAATGCCATACCAATGATGATTGCGAAGATGACGATACTGAGCATCTCGCCCGCCAACACCGAGGCCAATGGATTTGTCGGCAACAGGCCGGAGATCACGGAGGGCAACTCGGCCAACCCAACCGTGGTCTGTCGGGGAGCCACCGCGTCACCGACGGAAACGAGGCTGATCCCCTCCCCTGGCCGTATCGCCAAAGCCAGGACCAGGCCCACGATGATCGCAATCGCTGTCGTCGCGATGAAGTACGCACCAACTCTGGCTCCGAGTCGAACCGCGGTACCCCCCGCCCCCTCCCCCGCGATTCCGGACACGATGGACGCCACCACCAACGGGATCATCACCATTTGGACAAGACGAATGAACACGTCACCCGGCAGGGCAATCCAACTCGTGAGCGCCTTGGCGATGCGTGGAGAAAGCCATCCGAAAGGCGCTCCAAGAATCGCACCCACCACGGCTCCCAACACCAGGCCAAACAGTACGCGAACCCACAGCTTGCCCTCGACAAGCCCCGATAGCTGAGCGTAGAGACGACCTATCTCGAACTTGGACACCGGCATGGCACACGCTTAGAATAGTCGCCCTTGAACGCAGCGTCAGCCATTTGGCGAAAGTTCTCGACCGCACGTCTCAACGTGACGACACCACACAGATGCGCAGCAATTGCGCGTATCGCGAGAGGCGTTC
>QJWJ01000092.1 GCA_003235365.1 Deltaproteobacteria bacterium | reverse complement strand
GGCCGCCTCCGGACATACCTCCAGAGTACGTCCCTTTGGTGATCTGCACGACGTGCTGGTCGAGCCCGTTGGCCTGCTTCGCGGTCCGTTTGATCACGTCTGGCGACACATCCTGAAACTGCTTCACCCAACGATCGATGTTTGCCTCGACCGTTCCCCCCTGTTTCGGACCAAAGTAGAAGACCGCCAGTTCGCCGTCTCCGGCCTCACCCGGAACCTTGTACGTCGCCTTGCGCATCGCACTGCGCGAAGGCAACTCTTGCCACCCCTCGGGCGCCTTCCATTCGATGCCGAGCCCCGACGCCGCGGTCGTTCCCGGAGCACCACCAGAACCAGCGCTGGGGATCTTCGGATGCCCCGCAGGAAGGTTGTTGGGAGAGGCGTGCGGGTCCGCCGCCTGACTCGATGCTACTGGCTGAGCCTCGACGGGTTTGGTGGGTTCCGGCGCGGGTTTCTTTTGGCACGCCACGAGCGCGAGCAAACCCGCAATTGCACAACCGAAGGAGCGTAGGATCATCACGGGTCCGAGTGTGCTCGCCGCCGCCCGCGGGTACAAGTAGCGAAGCCCAAAATCCGCCCGCGCGGCCTGCTCCAACCAGCGGCGCCACCGTTGGTCCAGCGCCCAGCCTGACGACCAGCATCGCCAATCCCGCGCGCCATGCGGCCCCCGGATAGCGCGGCTCCGGCATCCACGCGGCGGATCGAGTGATTGAAGGTCCACCAAAGCCGTGTACTGTGGTTGCCGTGCAGCGACGTCCACGGACTCCGCCCCGACGGCAGCGTCGCGGCATCGACGTGCCAACGAGCTCGTCGTTCATCGTGGTTCTCGCAGCGCTACTGCTCTCGTTGCAGAGCGTCGCCAACGCGGCTCCCCCCTCGCCCCCAGTTGCGACCGAGACGCCCGACTTCGAGCTGCGCTACGTGCTGGATGGTGTATCGATCGTCGGCAACACGCGAACCAGCGAACGCGTCATCCGCCGCTACGTGCCGTTCGCGCCGAACGAGGTGTTGGACGTAGATGACCCGCGAGTCCAGCTGACTCGATACCGCCTACTGGGCACGGGTTTCTTCAAGGAGGTCAACCTTTCGCTGCAGCGCGGAAACAAGCGCGGGCACGTCGTACTCGTCGTCGAGGTGGTGGAGCGCAACACGCTCGTCCTCAACGACTTGTGGATGGGCCTGGCCGCCAGCGCCGACACCAACGGCGAACAACAGTTCATCTCGACGTTCGCTGGCGTAGACGCAGCAGAAACGAATCTGTTCGGCTCGGGCATCACGCTCGGCTCGGCGACGGCGTTTTCGAAAGATCAGTGGGGCCTTTCAGTTCGCTTCTTCGACCCGGCGTTCTCGTCGAGCCGTTGGATGCTCAGCAGCGAGGTTCTGTTCAACGACGGCCTCGGCTTTTTCGGCAATTCCGACGTGCGTTGGGAGGACCCACGGCAGATCACCGAAGTGCCGCGCCAAGCCGTCGCGCGGTTCAAACGCCTGGGTACGCGCATCGGGACGGGGACCGATCTCAGCGTCTCGACACAGCTGTGGCTCGATTATCGAATCGAGGGGGTCTCGGCGATCGTCCCCGCTGCAGCTGCTCACGAGTACGGCGGACAGGTCGAGCCAATCGACTTTCATCTCCTACCCGGACGAAGCTTGCTGTCGGTGTTGCGCGGATCGCTCATGTTCGACACGCGCGACGAGCCGTGGCTCACCAACGAAGGGTGGCTCGCACGCGGCGACGTCGAGGTGGCCGCGCGACCGTTGGGAAGCGACTACTCGTTCCAAAAGGTCGACCTGCAAGCATCACACTGGTGGCGGCTCGCCGACGACCACGTGTTCAAACTGGGTGGCTCCGTGGGGTTGATATCCGGTCGAGCGCCATTCTTCGAACAGTACTACATCGGTGATCTGAGCGACTTTCGTCCCGGGAGAGTTCTCGGGTTGGCATTCGACGACCGACCCGCGCCGAATTTCTTGCGCACGAGCATCGCGGAGATCCGCTACGGAGACTACGCGGCAAAAATAAACGGAGAGTACCGCATCCCACTCTATCGCGGACGACGATCGGTTTACGGCATCGACGTCTTCGCGACGGTCGGCGTGCTGGCCCTTGCCAGCGACCGTGACCTGCGCCGCCCGCCACCCAACCTGCACGGGGCCCAACTCCTCCCCATCGATCTGACCGGTGGCCTCGGTTTCCGAATGGACACCAGCATGGGTGGCTTCACGTTCTCGTTCTCGAACGTGCTCGGTTTCTTGGCAACCGGGAGCGAGCCGTGACCGGTAGCCATCGACCACCAAGCAGCCCCAGCAGGTCATCGCTTCGTTCGCTACTGCCTGCTCTACTGATTCTGGCTACGTCGTGGAGCGCGCTGCTTCTAGCCTCGCCCGCATTCGCTCAACAGGTGGACACACTGCCACCACACGACGGTACCTTCAACTGGGACGATGCCAAGCGTGCGCTGTATGCCAACGTGAACTTCCGAGACGCCATCGATCCGAAGACCCGCAGCAAACTCACTCAAGGCTTGCCGACGGAAATCCTGTTCACCGCGCTGGTGTACGTCGCCGACTCGACGGTCCCGATATCGACGACTTACCAAACTTGCCGAGTCACCTGGCACGTGTGGGAGGAGATGTACCGGGTCGACGTCACTCGCACGAACGACCCCAAACCGCAACGCCACTGGACTCCAACCATCAACGGCGTGTTGCGTCGATGCGCGCAAACCAACCAGCTCCTCATCGCTGACGCCGCTCAACTGTCGCCGGGAAAGGCCGTTCATTTGAAGGCCACCGTCCGCATCAATCCCATCAGTGAAGAGTTGTTGGCGAAACTCAAACGCTGGGTGAGTCGCCCAGCACAGACAGCCACCGCCGCCCCGGGCAGCGCGTTGTTCAGCACGTTCACCGGCTTGTTCATGCAGCGCATAGGAGACGCGGAGCGCACCGTCGAGTTCGGCACCAGATCGAGCCTCCCACTGTAACCCTCGAACCACTGTGACCTCGACCCACTGTGACCCTCGAACCACGTTGTCACCGACGCACGTCGGGTCACGTCTCGATCAGGTTCACTCGAACTCGGGTAGCGCCTCCAGCGGGTCCGGCGCCGGATAGTTCGCCATGATTGCGATCATGTAGTAGCGGTAACGGTGCGGAACGCTGTCCCACTGGATCTCGGGCATGGCCTTGAGCACGCACTGAGTGGCGGCCTTGGCTTGCGGCCCTTTCCATTGCCCACTTGCACCAGGAAACACGTTCAGTCGCTTCGCGGTGAAGTCGACCGTGAGCACGTAGTTGATCGTGCCCTCTTTGCCGGTTTTGGGAGCGCACTCGGTCGTCGTCTGGATGGCCCGGCTGAGCGCCTCCTCGAGCACGATTAACCGATCGCACAGGGTGCCCTCGTTTCCGTCGCGATTGCTGGCGGCACTGCATTTGACTCGCTGAGGAATGTCCAGTTTCACCTCCGACTTGAGCTTCCCCGCATCGAGGGTGGTGCGGATCAACGCGCGTTTGGCGACGTTGCTGGCCGACGCCTCGGCATCACCCTGGGGCTCGATGGACGGGGCGCGCAATACGTAGAGCGGAACGGCAACGATCAACAGCACGACGACCGCCGCAACGACGATCTGCGCGCGCAACGGCCGCTCGGAGGTTCCTCCGCCCACTCCGAGACGCCTGAGGTTCGGTTCGCTGGGTGCTGGGAATGAGGGTTTCGATGAAGCCATCAGGGCTGGGGAGAGACGAGAAGCTGGCGCCAAGCGTCGAGGCGCGCCTGGCTCGAAGACGTCGAGCGTCGGCTCACGCGCTGAGCAGCGCGTCCGCCGACATGCCTGGCTGACCCTGCGCGATCCTGGCCGCCAGCGTCAAGGAGCTGGGCATGGAACCCTGGACCTGCGAGACCACCTGCTCGACCACGTGGCGGACTTCGTCGGTACTCGGCCCCGTCATCACCACGCCGAAGCTGAGCGGACCGGTTTGACCCGCGGTGACCGGGATGATGCTCAAGAGCAACACCTCCGTCAGCTCCATCACCCGTTGCGCAGCGCGGCGAAGCGCAAGCATCTCGAGGATCGTCGGCCGATCGGAGGTTACCTGTCCAGAACTGCGGATCTCGTAGATCGCCATGTGGACAGGAACGCCATTCCACTCCGAAAAGCTGATTTCCTCGCGCGTTGCTTCGCGAAACTCCTTGGGTAGCAGCAGCCCAGTCAGGCCATCGCGTTGAGCGAGGTAGTCGGTAGCTCTGGCATGCTGGGGCGAGTCCGCATCGAAACTCACGAGTTTGACCCGGCACTCGCCGAGCTGGACTTCTCCGCCGTGCAGCAACGTCACCGACTGTTTGCGTTCGTAGCTGTGATCCGCGTACGTCCCGTTGGTGCTACCGAGATCATCGACGACCCAGGAACCGGACTGCCAGCGCAGAACGGCGTGCCTGCCGGACACCGTCGGTTCTGGTAGACAGATCGACTGGTCCGAGCGCCGACCTACCGTGATTTCCGGCTGATCGAGCGGAAACAGCTTGCCGGCGAGTTCGCGCGCGTTGCTGGCGAACGAGACGAGCAGCGATTGTGCGCCAGGAGTGAACGTCTGAGCCACGGATCGCCCCAAGGGCGGACCAGGGGAGATTCGCTCACGAGGGATTTGCGCCTGGCTCGTGGTCAGGGCCATGGGATTGAAGAAGCGAAATCGTCGAGCGCGGGGCCGCAAACGCGGGTCGTCGGCCAGTGCCCGATAGATCTGCTTCACCTCGTCGATCGACAGCCCCGCGGGCACGTCGAACATGATCTGCGAACGCATGGGCTTGGCGCGGGGACGATAGCCCGGCTCGGGCACACGACAGGTCCACATTTCGAGCAGGGTCAGACCCAGCGCATAGATGTCGTCCTCCATGCTCGCGCCGCCCGAACGCAGACGCTCCGGCGCCATGTAGTTCGGCGTTCCGCCGTCAGGAGGTGCGCCGGGTCGCTTGGCACTGAGCCGTGCGCGTTCCTGCGCAAAACCGAAATCCAAGATCACGGCGCGCTCCGGGGTGACCATCACGTTTCCCGGCTTCAGATCGCCGTGAACCAAGCCTTGGGCGTGGATTGCTGCGAGGCCGGCGGCGGTCTCCCCAGCGACCTTGCGAAACTCGTCCGCCGAGTACCCGCCCTGGCTCTTCTTGCGACGAATGTGAGTGTGCAGCGTTTGGCCCTGGATGTGCTCCATGACCAAGATCGGCCCCCACGGACTGGGGGTGAGATCGTGAACCCGACAGACGTTTGGATGGCTCACCGATCGTGCGAGCAGCAGCTCCTGTCGGAGCGCCTCGTCGTCGCCGGGCATCCTCGACTCCTCACGCACGACCTTGAGCGCGACGGCCTGTTGCGTACTTCGATCGTATGCTGCGAATACTTCACCCATGCCCCCTTTACCGAGGCTTTCGCGAATTTCGTAGCGGTCGTTGACGACCGTCCCGTGACGGAGCGGTGGCTTGCTTTTGGGCTGAGGCATCCGTGTCTTGGAGGAGTCTTGCATCCCTCCCCGAGTAGATTTTGGAGCGTCGTCGATTTGCAGCAATTCCGCAATCGCCCAAGCGCGAGGACCACGCCGAGACCCCGAACCTGCGGCCAGGCCACGTGTGGCAGGGCTGGGCACAGTGCTCCCCCCAATCGATCAGCAATTCCCGAGCTGTCGACGTGCCGCACGAATGCCCCAATTGAGTCATGGCGGAAATAGCCGGCGGCGCTTCGGATCCCACCGACCCAAGTCGAAACGTCGTCGGCCTATTGCGAGGCGCGCGGCCAATTCACATGCCAAGCTACCGTATTAGGCGCCGGAGGCGCTGGCACAATTCTCTTCTGACCGTATATTTGAAGCATGAGTTCAAGCTGTTTCACCAAGGTTGCCGCAGGCTGCGTGTTTCTCTTGGTGGGCTGTACGAGTTCGGGTGTCCAGACGCCGGCCAGGTCGGCGGTGAAGGACGGCTCGGCACAGGTCAGCGGCGAACAGAAGCACAAGCGAGAGAAGGCGCGACCGCCCTTGGTGGCGCCGCCTCCGGCTTATGGTAACCGCGTCGTCGAGCTACCGAAGTCGGACACTCCAAAAGGCTGACAACGCCGCACCCTCGCCGTGCCCGTATCTTCGGATACGGCCGCCCACGGTGACAGTCCATCAGGGATGCGGGCAACGCCGTCGGCGCGTTGCCCGCGACACGTCGTCGTGCGCAGCGTCGCGTCGGCTACTTCACGCAAACACTGACGCGCGCCCACTCGGCACCGCCGCGGTTGTCGCGAACGACAGCCCAGACGTGGGCTGGTCCGGCAACGGTCGGCGCGATGTATTCAGACTTCGGCTCATCGTTGAACCCCGTCGTGGCATCGTTTACCAGCGCCACGTCGAACTTCAGATTGCCACGGTCCGTGT
>QJWJ01000032.1 GCA_003235365.1 Deltaproteobacteria bacterium | reverse complement strand
AGCGAGCGCAGCAAGGTGCGCCTTGCCCTCGACTTCGTGCGCGACACGCGCCTCTGACGCGAGTTGTGTTCCACGGCTCACTGGAGGATCAGCTGTGGACCCACTCCAGTTTCGCGGCTCGAGATGTCGATCATCTTGTTCTCGCGAGTCGTGTCACGAAGGATGAGCGTGACCTGATTGGTTCCGAGCTCGGCCAAAGAGCGTCCGAGGTCGATGTCCAGGGTGCCAGTCGCCTCGACCAAAGTTCCTGCAATTGGCGTGCACTGAGTGAATCGGTCGGCAAAGGTCAGCATCGTTTCGATCCACCCGAAGCTCTCCGCCGCCAGGCAAACCTCCATTGGAACCGGTGCACCGTTCGATAGACGTCGAACATCCAGACGCAAAGTCACGTTGGCGGCGCTCAAGCCGGCAATGTCGAAGCGGATGTAGGTTTCGCGATCGTAGTTGTCGGATCCGTCCTTGACGCTGAGGGTGTTCGACGTGCCGTAGTTCTCCATCGAGTAGGAACCGCCTCGCACGAACGTGTCTGCCGACACCGGTAGTACGGTGGTGCCGCCAGCTGGGGCTGGATCCGTCGGCGCGGGCGCCGGGTCGGTGGGCGCGGGCGCCGGGTCGGTCGGCGTGGGGGCCGGGTCGGTCGACGCGGGCTGCGACGCAGTGGTATCGCCCGCCACCGTGAACGGTATGAGGAACATGCTAACCAACCGCTGACCGTCGTTGACCGAGCCACAGGCTCCATTGCGACAGTCGGCGAAGTTCCGGAGCACCAGCTTGTGCGGTCCTGGCTCGAGCTCGGCGACCGGAAGATCGATGGTTCCCCGGTACTCGCCATCGCCCTCGATGAGTACCCGTCCCGGGTCGCCGACATGAAAGCGTGGGTCGATGGTGACTTGGTGGCCCGTCGTTGCGATCCCGTCGGCGCCTGGTTTGATTTCGAGTTTTGGCGCCCACTCCGTCTTTGGGTCGAAAGGAAACTCGCTGGCAAGCCGGCCTACTTCGTAGTTGACGCCCTCGTACCAGCCTCTTGCCTCGAGAAAGTTGGCCCGTCGATAGTCCTTGACCTCGCGCCCACCGCCGTTGCGAATGTCGACCTGCCAGCCGGTCGAGACGTGCAGCTCCTGGCCGTCTGGCTCGGCAACCGAGGTCAGGAAGCGAATCTCTTGCCTACCATCGTAGTCACTGAGCGTCGTGTCCATCTGGGTGTGGAACCACCAAGTGCAGGTCTCGCCGGCCGGACACGTGTTGCCGATGTTGCTGATCTTTCCACTCGTTGGGTTGCCACCGGGCGTCGCGAAGTGCGGCCTGATGGCCCTGAGCTCGCCGGGATTGTCGTGAAGGATGACGCGGACGTCGAAGTCGAGAGTTCCGGATACCTGTTGTTCGACAGGAAAGCAGGTGCCCACGTGCAGATGTCCAAAGTCGTTGACGGCATCTTCCAAACCGGGAATCGGCACCCACCATCCTTGCGCCTCGAGAAAGTATCGTTTCTCGGGATATTGCGAGCAGTCGGTCGTCTGGTTCTGCACGGCGACCTCGATGTCTCCCGGGAGCTCAGACTCGTCACCAATGGTTGCCGAGAGCACATCGCATCCTCCCAGGGCGAGCAGTGATACAGCTGCAATGGGGGCGGTTTTGGCGGTGCGCATGGGACGGCTATGAGCATGCCGCGTTCCATCGACAACGCCAGGAAATCATTGAGCTCCAACCACTGGCAGTGGAGGCTGTACTCCTCGAGCGTCTACCAGCAGGCGTCGCTTCTCGGATGGCCCCGGCACGAATGCGTTGCTGTCGGCTAGACCGACGACGAGTGCCGTCGCTCTATCGGGAACGACGTCATGGGCGAGTGCGCTGCTGTGGGAGCGACTCGCGCGATCGGCGCGGCTCATGTCGAGATCCCGAAGTGCCAATTTACGCAGCCATTGGTATGGCCGCGGCCGGATGTGTCAGTCTTGCCGGTTCTCGCGAAGCGTCGTTCACTTGCTGAACGGTCTGCTCGAACTGCATGTGATTCACTTCGCACGTGTTCACGACGGCGACGGCGTGGCGCTATGTGCTGGCACATCGATTGCGGGGATCGTGGGCATTATGAGGGCGACAATCACAACGGTAGCAATGGTCGGATCCAGTTGGCTCTGGGCATGCGGCGAGCCCCCGCCAACGCACGAACAAACTGCCGCGTTATCGATGGTCGGGAGTCACTTCGAGATCGATGATGACGCCAACCTGGTGGTCGACCAGCCGGGCGCCTTGGACTGGGCGTCCGTCGACGACACCAAGGTCGCCGACGAGCCGTCCGGTCAGGGCGATAACTCATACAAAGGTGGCGCCAAGGAGGACGATGCCTGTCCGGGGACGAGCACCGGCAGCATCCCCAACAACAAGAGCGATCTCAAGACGTTCGGCGTATACCAGGAACCCGGGAGTGAAGCCGGGGATCCCGGTTTTCTGCATCTCTTCTGGTCGCGCGTTCAGGATCCGTCAGGCACGACCCTGATGGATTTCGAGTTCAATCAGAGCTCCGAAGACTGCGGCAACGGCGTCAACCCGGTGCGCTCCGCTGGCGACCTACTGCTCGAGTACCGCCTGGAACAAGGCGGCGCGACTGCCACCATCATGGCTCGCTTCTGGGATGGGTCCGAGTGGGGCGCCGAAACCGATCTGACCGCTCTCAATGCAGCGACCGGTACCATCAATAGCAGCGCCATCGCCGAAGGCGACTCCGACGGTATCGGCGCGCTCGACCCGAGGACCTTCGGAGAAGCGAGCATCGATCTCGACTTCATCTTCGACGAGGGCCGCTGCATGTCGTTCGGAAGCGCCTTCGTCAAGAGCCGGTCTTCTGATGCATTCAACTCCGCGCTCAAGGATTTCGTCGGCCCGGCGTCGATCAACATCACCAACTGCGGTCAGGTCATCATCCGCAAAGAGACGGAGCCGCCTGGATGGGGAAGCTCCTACGGTTACACGCACAATCTGCAGACGGATCCCGAGTCGGGGACCAGCTTTGGCCTGGCCGATGGTCAAGCCGAGACCTTCAGCAACGTGCTCTTCGGCAACGCCTACACCGTCACGGAAGATCCGGTCGGCCCCGACATGGAGCTCACCAACATCGACTGCAGCGCGAGCGTGGGCGTCGACGTGACCGTGGACGTCGCGAATCGAACCATCACCTTCGACATCGACGCGGACACGGACGTCGTCGACTGTACCTTCACCAACCGAGCGAAGGGCACCATCGTCATCGAGAAGATGAGCACCGATACAACAGGCACCTTCTCGTTCACCTCCAGCACCCTGCAGGCATTCCAGCTGTCCACCACCGCGACCGGTGAAGCCGGACTTGCCTCCAGGACGTTCGCCGAGCTCGACCCCGGTACCTACGACGTGGCCGAGACCGTCCCGGCCTACTGGACCCTCGTCTCTGCAACCTGTAGTGATGGAAGTGACCCGGCAAGCATCCAGCTCGGGGCCGGCGAAACCGTGACCTGCCGGTTCACCAACGAGCGGATGCGCGGAGCGCTGCGCATCGTCAAGCAGCGCAGTCACGCCGCCTACGGGCCCGGCCCGCATCCTCATCCGGGCGTGAGCTTCCTGGTGTCCGGTGGCGAGATCGCCGTTCCGATCCCGCTCGTGACCGACGAAAACGGCGTCACCTGCATCGACAACCTGCCTCTGAGCGCGCTGGTCGGCAACTACAGCGTGACCGAGGTCGTGCCCGCCGGCTACGTGCCTGCCGATTCGCTGACCAAGACAGCGCCAGTGGTCACTGCCGGACTCTCGTGCCCGCAAGGCGATGAGGTCGACTTCGCCAACATCCCGCTCACCAACATCACCGTGAGCGTGGACTCCCAGATCCCCGGCGGCACGCTGTCCACCATCACGTGTGGCTCGGTCGGCCCCATCCCCACCGACGCCACTGGCGATGGCAGCCTGACCCTACCGAACCTGGTACACGGAACCTACTCGTGCACGGTGGTGGTGAGCCCGTAGCACCCATCCGGTATCCAGCAGAACGCCGCGCAGAACTGCGCGGCGTTCGCGCTTTCGGCGCCGAGCGCGAAGTAACATGGCGCCATGGCCCGCGAAGCGACTCCCACCTGGTTCTTTGCCCTCGTCGTCGTTCGCCTTGGGCACCGATTCCTCCTGGTTCACGAGAAGAAGCATGGCCAGCACTGGTACCTTCCAGCCGGTCGGGTCGAGCCGGGCGAGACCTGCGTGCAAGCTGCCGTGCGCGAGACACGGGAAGAGGCGGGAATCGAGGTCGAGCCCGAGGGGATCGTGCGCATCGAGCACACCCCGAGCCCGGGCGGCTCCCGCGTGCGCGTCGTTTTCGTAGCACGCCCCATCGACGACACTCCACCCAAGACTGTGCCCGACGACGAGACGCTTGGCGCCGCGTGGGTTTCCCTCGACGAGATGAACAACTACTCGCTGCGCGGCTCCGAAGTGCGCGAGCTCTTCGAGTACATCGCGCGCGGAGGCGCGATCGCCCCCTTATCGTTCTTGACCCTCGAAGGCGCGCCCTATCGCTAGGGAACAAGGCAGTGTCCGAGACGAGAAGATCTGACTAGACTGGGCGCATGGGGCAGCGGGCCCGCCGTCACGACGAAGGAGCTCGACGCGGTCGAGTCGAGATTGTCTTCCCCTCTTCCAGCGAGTCTACGGGAGTTCGTCTCCGAGCATGGCCAGTTTCGACTTGGAGCCAAGGACAGTCGGTATTACTGCCTATGGCCTCCGCTCGAGTGGCGTACCGCCCTCGCCTTCTATGCCAGCCAGGTCGGCGCGGAGCCCAACGTACCATCGCTCGCCCGCAGCATCGGCGTGCAAGAGGATGACGTCGCCGTCCTCGAACAGCTGGTCTTCATCGGCGCTGGGGAAGACGAGGATTACCTAGCCTTTGATCTGCGGACGAGGAATTCCGATGGAGAATGTTCGTTCGAGCGGTGCCGGCTCGACGACACGGAAATCAGCTATCACTCGCGGCTTGGTGGAGTAGTCGGTCGCCGTCAACGAACCGGCGAGGCCACGGGGCGGAGACCGACGAGACCCGATAGCGTCTTGTAGGAGTTCTGAGTCGGTTCGTTGCGAGGACAGGGGCGCGGTTCCGATTCCCCGCAGGGAACATCTTTGTCACGAAAATACTTCGGACCGCAGTCCGGAAGGTAGGTCATGACGTCGGAGCAGTCGTAGGCGTGGTCGAGGCCATAGGCGTGTGCGACCTCCATGGCGATGGTGTTGCAAGTCGCACGCTTGCGATTGCCGAGGGTATCGGAGAAGGCAAAGACGATGGCGCGAGGAATTACGTCGCCGTTGTAGGGAGCGAGGCCGCCAACGTGGTGTCCTTTGTAGGCAATGTCGCGGGGGCTTCCGCCGACGACTGCCATGATGTAGTCGGGGTTGCTCGGGCGATCCTCGACGAACTCGATGTCGAAGGGGCGGAAGGTGGCACGGACGCAGCTGACGATGCTCTTCCACGTGGCTTGGCTTCCTCGGAAGCCGCGAAGCTTGGCGCTCGTGCCGTTTCTTCCTATCACGCTCGAGATGTTCTTCGACGCATCGTCGATACCACCCGATAGCGTGATGGCCTCGCGGTGAAGATAGACGACCCGTGGGGCCGCTACCGAGCGGGGGACGAGGTGCTGCTCGATCCGCACCAAGTCGTCACCGGTTGGCATGCGCCACTGTCCCGTGTTGTGGTGAGTGAAGAGCACCCAGCCGAGGAGGATGCCACCTGCGACCAGGGAGAGCCCAAACACGAGGACATAGGCGAGCTTTTTGAAGCGGCCCGGCATAGGCCGGTACGATACCGCGAAAGGTGAGCTTTGCGGACGACTACCGCAGTGCACGCCGATATTGGAGAAGGAGCGTCGCAGTGTGCGACCCGACTCGCTGCTCTGTGTCGTGTAGGCAGTCTGGCAGCGAAACGGCAGTGGTGACGTGAGCTGGCAGGGCACTGTAGAGTGGCCGCAATGCGAGAGCGTTTGTCAGGTGGCTTCTGGTGCGCGATTGACTTCCCGCACCGACGACTGGGCTGCACTCGCGGGGTGTGGGTGTCGGTACTCTCCACCGAGCACTCAGGAGCGCATCGTGAGCGTTCCACAAACGCTCATGGCAGCGCCGCTCGAACTGGCTGAGATCGCTGACCCAGATGCCCCTGGTTTCGACATTCCAGAACCGCTCGTTTCTCGAAGCCACCCCTAGCGCAGATTCGCAGAACTCGCACAAATCCAGTCAGCAGCGAGCGACGTTGCGCGTTCTCGAATGCGGCAAGGCCGCTGGAGGAGCGTCGTGAAATTGGAGGAACACATCGACCGGTGTTCCTCCAAATCCGCTTCTGCGCGACTCGCGTCAGAAGAACGTCAATGAAAACGACTGCGAGAGGGGGGACTCGTTACTGGCCCAAAGGGCGAGTCCTAGAGGTCCCCAGCAA
>QJWJ01000513.1 GCA_003235365.1 Deltaproteobacteria bacterium | reverse complement strand
GGAAGCGCTGATCCTTCGGCTGCGAGAGAGCGCCGGGAGTGAGATCACGGCCGTGTGCGGAAAGGTAGGAGGGATCAGCGACTACGAGCGCTTCTTCGGACCATTGTCCGGCCGACTGCACGTCGTGCTGGAACAGTGCCGCCGGCGCAGTAGCTACAAGTTCCCGGGACTTGGAGTCCTGCATTTCGTGCAAGACGCGGACGCGAGCGATCCGCTAGTTATGCTTGCCTCATTGGTCGGTAAGTACTTCCGCGAACTTCTCATGGCCCGCATCTCCAAGTACTACGCCAGCCAAATCGATGGTCTGGCCCCAGCCAGCGGCTACCACGATCCGGTTACTGCCCGGCTGGTGCAACTCACGGCGCGGCGACGCAAGAAGCTGCAGATCCCTGGGGACTGCTTCGAGCGAGCGAGCAACGGATGAGTGATCCCCAGTTGATGGCAAGCGAGCTCCGCGGAACGGCCAGACCGATGCCGACCCCCCCCGCTGAGCAGCCAGTCAGACGACGACTGGATACGTTGTCGATGCATCCCAACGTGCGACGCATCCTCAAAGGCCCGCTCGCCCTCGAGGCAGCGCGATTTGGGACGCCGCTGGCGATCGGCATGGGCCTGCAGACGACGCTCAATCTCGTCGATACCTACATCATCGGGCAGCTCGGTGGCGCGGAAGGGCGCGCGGGCCTGGCCGCCATCGCCAATTGTGACAACGTCGCTGCCGTCGGCACCATCTTGGCGTACGGCTTGTCGATCGCCACCGGCACGTTGATCAGCCGCCGTCACGGAGAGGGCGACGAAGAAGGCGTGCGGCGCATCGCCTGGCAGTCGCTGATCCTGATCGGCCTGGTGAGCGCGGTGTTCGCGCTGATCGGATTGTTTGGATCGGAGTTCCTGCTCTACACGGTCATGCAAGCCAAGGGCCCCGTCGCCGAAAGCGCCGTTCCCTACTTGCAGGTGACGATGGCGGGCAGTTGCTCGGTATTCCTACTGCTGCACCTCATCACCATCCAACGGGCGTTGGGCAGCAGCAAAGCACCGATCAGCATGCTGATCGGCGCCAACGTCGCCAACTTGCTGCTCGCGGTGCTCCTGGTGTACGGACCGGGTGAGGCGCCATCAGTGTTCGCTTGGGGCCCGCCTGTCGCCGAAGTGCTGGGTATCCCGCGCATGGGCCTGGTGGGAGCAGCATGGGCCACGGTTTTGGCGCGCTTCTTGGCGCTGGCACCGACGTTCGTGTTGGCGTTCAAACGCCATCACCTGTTCCGCAAAGATTCGCGCCAGGCACCCGACGGGCGGATCATGCGCAAGATCTTCGAGATCGGCTGGCCAACGAGTTCGCAACTCGTCGTGCGCATCGTCGGCGTACTGGCTGTCGTGGCCATCGCGCAACGCGGGTACACGACCAGTGCCGATCAAGACATGTCCGCGGCTTTGGGCGTCGTGTTGCGCTGGGAAACCATGGCGCTGTTCGTCGGTCTCGGGTGGGGCAGCGCGTCACAAACCTTCATGGGCCAGAACCTGGGCGCCGGATACGTCAGGCGCGCACAGCTGAGCGGCTGGTACATGACGGGGTACAACGTGATCATGATGGCGGGGTTCGCGCTGGCTTGCATGTTCGCGGGCCGCCAAATGATCGAACTGTTGGCCCCGGGCGAGAGCGTGTTGGACACCGGCCTCGAGTACTTCCGCTGGGTATCTCCGAGCTACGTCGGACTGGGGATCGGGATCGTGCTGGGTTCGGCGATCCAAGGCGCCGGCGCGACACGGCTGACGTTCCTCCTCGATTTGGGCGTCATCCTGTTGTTTCAGGTCCCGGCCTGTTGGATCGTCGTTCAGATCCTCCACGCCCCACCCCACGCGCTGTGGCAAACGATCGCAGTCGCGTACGTCGTGTCGGCCATCGTCTACGTGATTGCCTATCGACGAGGTACCTTCCTGAATACGCAATTGCACTAGCCGGCGAACGCCTCGCGCTTCGCCCTTGCGCAGCGGGTGCCCGGCACGACCAACGCATCATGAAATGGCAGACAGCGCGACAACGACTCAACCGGGTTCTGGTCGGCATCGATTCCTCGATTCGCGGCGTCACCGAGACACTTCTCGGTTGGGGACTCATGGTAGCGATCGCTGGCGTGTGTTTGGGGAGCAGCGCGCTGGCAGCGGCACACGCCCTGCGTTGGACCAAGAGTAGCTCCGCGGCAACCCACTTGGTGTGGGCGGCGAGTGGTATCACCTTGCTACTACTGATCGGGGTCGCCGTGTCAGTTGCGAGGGCTCGCCGCTTTTCGGCCCAGCACGTCGGCAAGACGTTGGCCGGGCTCGCCCGTCGCCTGCCGGCGGCACTGAGTCTGCCGCTATTGGTCTCCATCGGCACTCTCAACGAACGATCCCATCCGTTCACGACGCTCGCACTGACGCTCGCGGCAGGCATCGCCGTCGGCGCAACGGGCTACCAACTGTGCAAGGCGTCAGGTGACCCGGCACCCGCCGATGTTGACGGGGAACGCGGTCTGCCGCACCGACGCTGGTTCGCCCCGGTCGGGCTGATGGCGCTCTTCGGCGTCTACTGCGTGATCATGACGAAGCTCTCCTGGTCGAACCTGTGGGGCTTCAACATGGGTCGCTCGGACATGGGCTACTACGTCAGCATCTTTCGCCAGAGCAGCCTCGGCAATCCGTTGGGCATGACCTTGGCGGCGAGTGGCAACCACCTCAGCGGCCACTTCGACCCGATCTTGGTCTTGCTGTCGCCGCTCTATCTCATCTACCCGCACGCAGAGACGATTCTGCTGCTGCAGGTGGCCTGGCTGGGATCCGGCGTGTTTCCGCTGTACGCGCTGGCAAGGCACTTTGGCTGCGGCAGCGTCGGCGGCTTGCTGCTGGCGCTGTGCTACGTCGTTTATCCGCCGCTGCACGGCATCAATCTGTTCGACTTTCACTCGCTCGCATTGGCCGTGCCGGTGGTGTTGTGGGTGTTGTACTTCTTCGAGAGCGGCCGACGGCGCGCGTTCTTCATTGCGTTTGGGTGCCTGCTGTTGGTCCGCGAGGACATGGCGTTGGTGTCGTGTTTCATCGGCTGGTACATGTTGATCAGCGGACGCCAGCACGGCCGACGTTGGGGATGGGTGGTCATCGGCAGCGCACTGCTGTGGCTGATTGTCGTCAAAGGATTCGTGATGACGCGCAGCGACCTGTTGATGGCCCCCGACAGCACGTCCGCCGCCGTACGCGGCGCTGCCAAGGCCGCCAAGTCGAGCGGGGGTTACGCGGGTTTCTATGCCGACCTGATCCCTGCGGGAGGAAACACCAAAGATCTCGTCGCGACGTTGATCAGCGATCCGGTCACCGTGCTCGGCGTGCTCTTGAAAGAGGAGAAAATCAAATACGCCCTGCTGATACTCTCCCCACTGTGCTTCTTGCCGCTACTGGCGACCGGTTTACGGGTAACGCTTCTGTACGGCTTTGCGTTCACACTGCTCGCGAGCCGCCCCTACTTGCACAGCATCCACTTCCAGTACAGCAGCGTCCTGGTGCCATTCGTATTCGCCACCAGCGCCCAAGTCCTCGGTGGCCTGCGCATGGGGCACGTGGCACGCTGGTTGCCCCTGCACCGGCGCGGCCTGGTCGTTGCGTTGCTATCTGCTTGCGTGACGTCCAGCGTTCTGTGCTCGTGGCAATTCGGCGCGTGGATCCCCAATCGCACTTTTCGAGGTGGGTTTCGCTCCCTCGAACGCAACCCCACACAAACCAAGCGAGACAGAGCCGCCTGGCTCAAGACTGTTTGCGGCAAGTTACCCAAAGACGCAGTCGTCGCGACCAACAGCCGCATGTTGGCACATTTGGGCGACTGCACCGGGATCGTGCTCATCCAGCACCGCAAGCGGGCCGACTACGTCGTGTACCTGCCATCGCGAGGAACGACGAAGCGAGCCATCGACCGTGAGAGGCGTCAGGGGCGCCTGGTCGAGATCGAGAAGTTCCAGAACGTGACCTTGTACGAGATTCGCCACGACGTCCCTGGCGACAAGAAGAAGTCGAAGAAGAAGCCGAAAGCTCAATCCACCAAGAAGAACACACCCCGCCGAGAAAAGAACCAAGACGGCAAATCCCAAAACGTAGCGAGGCGTCCGAAACCGGTCGCCGCTGCAGAACCACCACGCACGTCGAATTCCGGTTCGGAAGCGCGAGACGTCCTCGAGCCACCGCCGCCGGCAAATGGCAGCCAGATCGACGCCGGATACGACGTTCAGCGGCCCGAGTAGAGAACGGCACGAGACAGCACCAATCGTCTCCGGGACGGACGCGTGACGACCCAGGTGCTCGGCGCTGCTGGGTGGCTGCCAAGTGCCAGCGATTGTAGTACACGCATCGGCATGGCCTACGAGTACCACGACGACAGGCGCACGTACTTCGACCACCAACGGTTGGTCACCGAAGAGCACGTCATGCCGTTCATCGAAGGCGCCAAGCCGATCGCGCCCGGCGCTCGCGTACTCGAAATCGGATGCGGTGAGGCCGGCGTGCTGGATGCGTTCTTGCGTCGCGGTTGCCAATGCGTGGGCGTCGATCTCAACGCGAAGCGGTTGGAGCTCGGCAAGCACTTTCTGACGGAGGCCATCGCCGACGGGCGACTGAGACTGATTCTGGGCGACATCTATCTGCCTGAGGTTCAAGCCGAGCTAGGAGCCTTCGATCTCATCGTGCTCAAGGACGTCATCGAGCATATCCCCGATCAACGTCGCCTGCTGCGTCACTTGACCAGCTACTTGAAGCCAGGAGGCTGCGTGTTTTTCGGGTTTCCGCCGTGGATGATGCCGTTCGGCGGGCACCAACAGGTCTGCAAGAGCAAGGTTCTGTCGCGCGCGCCGTACA
Source organism: Deltaproteobacteria bacterium (assembly GCA_003235365.1). GTDB lineage: Bacteria > Myxococcota_A > Polyangia > Polyangiales > Polyangiaceae > SZUA-265. Next base: position 59,508 of record QJWJ01000513.1, on the reverse strand, counting down.
TTCACCTCCTACCCAAACCACTCTACCGCCGACTATTGGTCACTCTCGGCGAAAGTAAGACACGTATCAACGCGTTGATGCGCAACAAGGAGACGGGCATCAACGTCGAAGAGTTCGAGCGCATGCTCGGCGACACCGACTACACCACCCTCGAACGGGCCTTGTTCCTGCTCAATCCGATGTATTCGTATCGTTTTGGACTACGCCCAATCGAACAGGTGCGCCCAATCGCAAGTGTCCCCTACCTGCGCGACCTGTTGTCGACGTGCGCCTACTACCTCGTGACGCCGGGCACTGCAAACGTCTCGGGCCAGGCTCGATCCCCCGACCCAAGTCCCGACGTGTGAGTGCCCTCGAGGGGCGCCGCTCACGCGCGGCGAAGTGACTCACCAATCGAGGCTGGACGACAGCTCGGTGGCCTCAAACGTTCCGTGTCGTTCGTGGATCGCTCGTGCCGAATGTGCATCGCACGCATCCCCTCAATCGCACAGTGCCTCGAGCGCGCTCAACGAGTGGATCGCTCGAGTCGGCAACGGCCGGCCGCAGACAGGCTTCCCGTCACGGCGGCCAACTGCTCGCTCGCATGCCATTCAGCCCTTGGCGCCTCCCGTGCCGCTGTGCTTGGCACCGCCACTGCCCTCCTCGCCCTTCTTTGCGTCCCCTTCCAACGGCTTGCCGTGCCCGGGTCCGATGATGTGCTCCCACGCTTCGCCGGCATCCCAATCGTCTGCAACGTGAGGCGGGTGGTGACACTTCGAGCACAATGCGCGCGAGGGTTCGAGGGTGATGTCGCTCGCTTCGAGAGTGTCTGCGTGAATGGAACCTGCCCCATGACACTCTTCACACTGCACGTCTTTGAGGTTCTCGACGAAGGTCACCGTCGAGCCTCCCGGCCGCTCGTAACCGGTGACGTGACAGCTCACGCAATCGAGATTGAATTCCTTGAAGTCGACGACGAGCGTCTCGTAGGCCTTGGCGTGCCCGGTCGTCTTCCAAAACGCATAGGCTTCTTCGTGACACTCGGCACAGGATTGAATACCCGCGAACGTCGCCTGTCCCTTCGGGGCGGGCGACGGTTTACGATCCTTGAACGCCGTCTTGTTGTGGTCGTTGACGCGCTTGTAGTAGTCGCGCATGCGCGCGTACACCGCTTGGTTGCTACCCAACGTCTCTCGAACGTCGCGCAAGTCGTAGCGAAAGAAGTTACCGCTGGGTGGCGCGACCGGTTTTTCGAATTGACCCAGCTGCCCCTTCAGGACCCGCAAGTCCGCCTCGCGGGCGTTGAGGTCCTGTATCTTCACCGCACCCTTCGCCTTCCACCCTTCGATGCGCGTCTCGAGCTCGGAGATGCGACGCTCCAGGCTCTCTTTGCGTTCCTGAGCCTCGATCCCCGAGCCATCTTTGAACGTGACGCCGTCCTCGCGGACGAACAAGTCGACGACCGCCATGGACTGCAGGTGATTCGGGGCTTGGACGACCAACGTTTCGCCAACGAGCACTGGAGGGGTCGGCGCGTCGTTGCCCTCACCGCGATCGAGAGGCTTTCCGACGATCATCGCCGAGAATCCCGAGACGGTCTCCGCCAAACGCAGCGCCTCACCGCGCGGCGCTGCCACGAGAGCCACGAGCACGTCAGCACCGGCATCTCGCAGAGTCTTCTGTGCCGCCCGCAACGCTGGCGCCATGTCGACCAGACTGACGCCTTCAGGCAAACGTCCGGAGCTGAGCTGTGCTGCGCCAGCGATGCCGACCTTCTTGCCACCGACATCGATCACCGAGGTCGCGGCGGGCGAGACCGCATCCGCTTTCAAGTTCGCGCCGAGCACCCGCGCTTGGGACACTTTGGCCAGCGCGTTGAACTCGTCGACACCGGCGGCAAAGTCGTTGACCCCGGGCACCCACGCCGCGAGCTTCAGATCCGCCATCGCTGCGGCGATACCGTGAGCCTTCCAGATGTCCTGTTGGCGTCGGTCGGATGCCAGCTCGGGATTGAGAAAAAACAATGGCCCAGCGGCGACGACGAGCGAGTTGGGAGCCTCTTGCTTGCCGAGTTCGATGAGCTGCGCTGCGTGATCGACGCCCCCGAGCATGTCCTTGCGACAGCCGCACGGCTCCATCGCGCCGGCAACCGTGGAGGCGACGTACAAGCGCACGCTCGGGACCGTCGGAGCCGCTTCGGTTGGATCTTTCGCTGCACGCTTGCAAGCGAGTGCAAGCATCAAGCCGAGCAAGCACAGGCTCGAGCGCCACAGCAGATTCGAGGTGGATGACAGACTCTTCATGACAAACACGGGCGGCCCCTGCCGCGAACGGGACCCTGGTGTAATGAACCGCATTGTGCAAGCCAACGCGACACGCCACACTGCAACGGTGGTTGGTGGTTTCCATCGCTTGCGAGCCGGCTGGGCAGCAGGCTTGCTCGTCGTCCTGTTCGGCTGCGGTTCGACGTCGGGAACCCAGCCGCGAACGGCCGACGCGGAAGCTCCGGAGGGGACGGAGCAAGCCGAAGCGAGCTGGCCATCACTGTGGACTCGTCGAACCGAAGCCACGCCGATGGCGGCACTCCCAGCGGAGATCGCCGAGCTGGCTGGAGCCTGTCAGAGCGTCGACGCGGGTTTGATGCGCGTTGCCGAACGCTTGGCCGAGCGACTCGCCGGAGGTGAGCCACCGCTTCAATCCGACGAGCTGATGTTCGAACTGCGGGCGGCAGGAGTACCTCAGACGTGGCCGACGGTCTGGGCGCTTTCGGGGTTGCCCGACGAACGCGCCGGTGGCGCGGGAGTACAGAGCGAGGTTCGCGCTCGCCTACCGCAGTGGTTGGCGTCACAGCCGACGCTGGGGCAACGCTTGTGCGGCATCGCACAGCGCAGCGCGGCAGGCGGAGAACTGCACGTCGTCGCCGTCACCATCGACGCCGTCGCCAACCTCGACCCCATCGAGCGACAGGTACGCCAGTCACAGTGGGTCGACGTCCAGGCCCGGATGCTCGTTCCGACCGAAGCTGGACAGGTGGTCGTGCTGGGTCCGCGAGGTGCGCCGTTTCGCGTCCCCACGTCACTGAACGCGGACACGCTGCGGGCACGTGTCAACCTCGACGCACCGGGAATGTGGCTGATCCAGGTGTTGGCGACGGTCGAAGGGGGTCCGCGGCCCGTGCTCGAAGCCACCGTCTTCGTCGACGAGCTCCCTCCACCGGTCTTCCACTCGGCACCGGCCCCCGGAGAGAAATCGGCAGGCGAGGCATCGCCGATGGCACTGCCCGACGGTCTCACGACGATGCTCAACGCGGCACGTGCCACAGAAGGGTTGCCGGCCCTCGCCCGCAACCCTCAACTCGACCAACTGGCGCTGCACCATGCCCAGGCGATGCTCGCGCGGCAGAGGGTCGCCCACGACGTGGGGGAAGGCGACCCGGTTCGCCGTTTGCAGGCCGCTGGGATCGATGCGGCGATGGTTGGGGAGAACGTCGCCGTCGGCGCAAACCTCGTCGGTGCGCACCGAGCCTTGTGGGCGAGCCCGTCACACCGAGGCAACATGCTGCACAGCCGGTTCAGCGACGTCGGCATCGGTATCGTGCAGGATGCGGCAGGCAAGGTCTGGGTGTGTGAACTGTTCGCTAGCTTCTGACGCGCGAACGTCGCCCGACTCCGAGCCCACGGTTCGGTCGTGTTCCCACCGGCGATGCCTCGTCGGCCCTGGCAGTGCAGGACGGGCGCGAGTCGCCGGTGCCACTTCATCGAAGCGCTGCAACCGTGGTCCGTTGCCGGAAACCGCTGTGAGGGGGTCGAACCGCGCCGTGTGAGTCGACACGTCGGCGACTCCTCTCGCTTGCCTCGCTCCAAACATTCACGTGTCCCGCAATACCACCGAGCCCTGACCCGACTCCGCGTGGCGGTCGACAGCTGTAAATGCTTTCCAGGTCCGATGGCATCAGGGTAAGTTCCCGGCGTGATCCAGTCAGTTTGTCGTTGGGCAGAGAGTTGTTTGGCAGGGTGTTTCGAGGGAGCGCGCAAGCGTGTACCACTGCTGCTTTCCGGGCTCGCCAGCGCAGCCGCCGTGGCTGCATTCGCGGGCAATGCCGCGGCGCAAGACGCCGGGTCGTTCTACCTCGACCGAGCGCAGATCGCCGGTGGCCCCGACGACCCTTTCATGACTTGGCGCCCCAAGTTTTCGGAGAAAGCTCGCTTCTACGGCAGCGCCACCGTCGGCTACTCGCTCAACCCGCTGCGCATCGCGACGCTGACCGATCGCCAAGACTACCAGGAACGGAACGACAACCCGTTCATCAACCAGCTGATCACCTACTTCGGTCTGGGCGTGCAGCTCAACAAGCGCCTGGCGCTCGAGGTGATGCAACCCATTGCGTGGCTGAACGGCGGCGGTGACGATCCCGCACCGGATGTCGGCAGCGGCTTGGCGCAAGGTATCGCCGTGAACGACACGCGCCTCTCCCTGCGCGCGCTGGCCATCGAATCCGACGACAAGAAGTTCCGCTGGGGTGCGGGCGGCGCGGTGTTCGCCCCCACCGGCAGCGAGGGGCGCTTCGGCAGCGATGGCGAAGCGGGCATTTGGCTGTTCACCAACGCAGAGCACCAGTTCGACGATTTCATGCTCTTGTGGATGGTCGGGCCGCACTTTCGTCCGCGCCAGGGCCCCAGCCCGAGCTCGCTGCAGGTGGGCAACGAAGTGCGCTACTCCGCCGGCGCGTTCGTGCCGATGCGCGACGGTCGGCTGCAGATCGGTGTCGAGCTGTTCGGCTCGTTGGGCATCGACAAGGTCGAGGACACGCAGGACCAGCAGAACCCCAAAACCGAGAGCGCGTTCTTCAGAGCTCAGAACACCCCATTGGAATGGCTCGCTCAGGCGCGCTGGTTGATGGGCAAAGAGAAGAGCTGGCACGTCATGGCCGGCGGCGGCACGCGGCTGACCCCGGGCTACGGCGCGCCGGATCTGCGCTTGTTGGCGCAGATCGGCTCGCACGTGTACCTCTCGGACATCGGCCCGGACGACACACCGCCGAAACGCAAGCCGCTCGACCGGGTCTCCCTCGAAGCGGATCGCGACACGGACGGCGACGGTTTCCCCGATGACATCGACCAGTGCGTCACCATCAAGGAGGACGGCAAGCCGCCATATCCCGACGATGGCTGCCCCGATCTCGACGCCGACGACGACGGCATCCTCGACAAGGACGACAAGTGTCCGACCGTGCCGGAGGACAAGGACGGCATCGAGGACGAAGACGGTTGTCCCGAAGACGACGCCGACAAGGACGGCGTCCTCGACGTCGACGACAAGTGTCCGCTGGTCGCGGGCATCAAGAGCGACGACCCGGAAAAGAACGGCTGCCCCGAAGAGAAGAAGAAGAAGATCTTCGTGGAGCGCAACGAGATCAAACTGCTCGAACCGATTCAGTTCGCCTACAACCAGGCGACGATCCTCCCGGTGAGTTTCCCCATCCTCGACGAGGTCACGACGCTGATGCAGGAGCGCCCCACGCTGCGGCTTGGGATCTACGGACACACCGACAGCCAAGGTGGAGCGGACTACAACAAGCGGCTGAGCGATCGCCGTGCCGCAGCCGTCGTGAAGTACATCGCGGACAAGGGCATCGCAGGCGACCGGCTCGAATCGGCCGGCTACGGGATGGAACGGCCGGTGGCTGACAACGCGACGGAAGAGGGTCGCGCCAAGAACCGCCGCGTCGAATTCAAGATCCTGCGGCAGTAGGTCTCAGCTGCGCCAGCAACGAAACGTCCGAGCAGCTTCGGGCGTTCGTTGACGCATGGCCTCATTTCGCCCCGCGCGGGCAGTCGCCAGACTCGAACTCCGACGCGCTGAGCCGAGCCGGCGCGGAAGCGCACGAACGAAAAAACATGCACATTCACGAGGACTTGAGAGCGCAAGACCACGCTGTCACGTGTGCAATTGCGAGCACTTCACGAAGTGCGAGACAAAACGAAGTCTTGGGCCGCCAAGCGCCCAAGATGGCGGCGTTCACACTTGCATGCCCGTAGGGCCCGTGGTACCAGCTCGCCCGCTATGCGTGACAATATCCGCTTGGTGTCCAGCGCCGGCACCGGCTTCACCTACTACACGACCAAGAACAAGCGTAAGCAACAGGGCAAGCTGGAGCTGAAGAAGTACGACCCCGTCGTGCGCCAGCACGTCGTGTTCAAAGAAGCCAAGATGCCTCCACACAGCAAGTGAGTCGTCAACGCCAAGACTTTCCGCAATTTCGCGGTCGTTCAACTCTAGCCTAGTCCAGGCGAGGAAACATGAAACGCACGTACCAGCCGCACAATCTCAGCCGCGCTCGGACCCACGGGTTCCGCAAGCGGAAGTCCACCCGAGGTGGGCGCGAAGTCCTCAAGAACCGCCGCCAAAAGGGCCGGTGGCGCTTGGCAGTGACCACGAACAACAACAAGAAGAAGTAACGACAGGCGTGGAGCAGCCCCACGCTGCCGGACGGTTTCCCAAGTCGCGTCGTGTGCGAAAACGACGTGAGTATGTAGCCGTTCAAGCTGGAGCTCGTCGGGTCGTGACGCCTCATTTCGTGATCCTCCTTCAGGCTCAGGCCGGAGCGCTCACGGCATCGAGGTTGGGGATCACGGCCTCGCGCAAAGTCGGCAATGCGGTGGTCCGCAACCGCGCCAAACGGCTCGTCCGTGAGGCGTTTCGGGCCACCCAGTCACTTTGGCCTTTCGGAATGGACCTAGTGATCATAGTGCGCAGCCTCCGTGAGGGCACCAAGCTCGGCGACGTCACCCAGGAGTGGTGTGCCGTGGCTTCGTCCATCGCGCGCCGCGCGCACGAACTACTGGGTGAACGGCGCAATGCCCACTGACCGCCGCCACGGACGCCGGGCATGCTGAAACGCGTGCTGCTCGCGCTGGTCCGTTGCTACCAGCTGCTGCTGTCGCCGCTGCTCGGCGATTGCTGCCGCTTCGAGCCGTCGTGCTCGAGATACGCCGCAGCTTGTCTCGAACACCTCGGGCCCTGGCGCGGCAGCTGGCTGACACTCAGGCGCCTCGCGCGTTGTAATCCCCTATTTCCAGGTGGCGTCGACATGCCGCCCCTTCCCCCAGGTGCAGACCAAAGCGCGATCGAGCCGGACTGGGAACGCCTCGCGCAGCGCGTCGATTGCGCCTGCGGGCACGTGCACCTCGAGGCGCCGGCTACCTCCTCGTCCGCCGCCACCGTCGAGTCCCCAAACACTACGGGCCGACACATCACCCCGATCGGGGCAAACGATTCGCACCCGCCGAACCTCGTGCGGGTCTCGACCCCATTTCCGTCGACTACGGAGCGTTGAGCAGTGGGAACCACTCTAAGATTCGGATTCATCTTCCTCAGTGGTTTGCTGCTGTTCATGTGGCTCGGCAACTCCAAGGAGACCGCACCGCAGGAGCAGCGGGTCGTTCCGGTTGCCACCGAGCCCAAACCGCGTGCGCCCTACCAGTACTGCGAGATCAAGACGGACCTGTTCCGCGCGCAACTGACGACCCGCGGTGCGACGCTCAAACGCTTCGAACTGCTGTCGTCCAAGTACGAGAAGGGCGGCGTCCCGCACGACGTCTCGACGACGCCCCAACCCGGCACCGAGCCGGGGACGCCGAGCGAGCACGATCCCAACGCGGCGAGCGGTCAGAAACCGGGAACCGCACACGAGTACCGGCAGCAGCTTTTCGCCCAGTTCCGCAACGTCACGTCACCCAACGTTTCCGAAAATACCGACTGGAACGTCCAATTCGATTCCGTGGACTGGACGCTGGGCGAGACCGACGGCAGCTCGTGCCTGTTCACGTACTCCGACGGCGACGCCGAGTTGACCAAATTGGTCAGAACGACGGACCGCCCCTACGAGCTCGAGATCACCACCTCGATCAAGAACCAGGCGAGCGCCGCCAAGTCACACGCATTCGCCGTCGATACCGTGGCGTGGTGGCTCGACGAGGCCGTCGCCGCCCACATGTTCCGTGTCAGTCCCTACGTCACCGACGTCGAGTGCATCGGCACCGACGGACACGCCGTGCGTCTCAAACCGCACGACTTCGAACCGGACGAAATCGCCGAAGAGCCGGGCTTTGCGGCAACCGCTCCTTACGTCTGGTATCAAGCGGACGGCAAGGTTGCAGTGACCGCCGTCTCGAACGCCTACTTCACCCACGCGCTCGTTCCTCTCGAGTCGGAAGCGCAACCGGTGTGTCAGACGCAGATCGAGCCGCGCGGCGTCGGTGGACCGAGCCCCGGCGCGTTCTACCGAGCGCGATTGGCTTATCCGAGTCGCACTCTCGAGCCCGGCCAAACCGCCACCTACAAGGTCCTGTCCTACGTTGGTCCGAAGGAGCGGCAGATTCTGCACGCTGCCGGCGACAGTGGACGTGATCTCTCGGAGCTGATCGATCTCGGCTTCTTCTCCGTCATCGCCAAGGTGCTCGTGGGCTTCCTGCTTCACGTGCACTCGGTGCTGCCCAACTGGGGTGTCGCGATCATCATCTTGACGGTCTGCGCGCGCGTCTTGCTCTTCCCGCTGTCGATCCCGGGCATCCGCACGATGGTGAAGATGCGCGCACTCAAGCCCGAGCTCGACGCGCTGACGGAGAAATACAAGGACGACATGCGCGCCAAGGGCGTCGCGCAGATGGAGCTGTTCCGCAAACACGGGATGAGCCCCTTCGATCAGGTCAAGGGGTGTCTGCCGCAGCTGGCAACGATGCCGGTTTGGTTTGCTCTGTACACGACGCTGCAAACGGCAGTGGAGTTGTACAACATCCCGTTCCTCTGGTTCCCCGACCTGTCCGAACGTGACCCCTACTACATCCTCCCGTTCATCATTGGCGGCACCTACTTCTTGCAGCAGAAACTGATGCCATTCACGGGTGATCCTGCACAGCGCAAGATGATGATGTACTTCATGCCTGCAATGTTCACCGTGTTCATGCTGTTCCTGCCCTCCGGGCTAGGTGTTTACATGTTCACCAACAGCATCTTGGCAATCATCCAGCAGCAAGCCGTCGAATGGCACATGCGCCAGCAACCCGGCTCCGTGGCGGTCGCGACCGTTTCCGAAGAACCAGCACCCGGAAACAAGCAGCGCGCCAAAGGGCGCCGCAATTGAACAAGACGACAGAGGACTCGGTCCTCCACTCGAGAAAGGCCTCAGACCATGAACGAGTCGAACCCAATCGATGACGACGAAAACCTCGAAGGGGATGAAGAGCTAGACGAAGACGAAGACGTCGACTTCGATGACGACGATGATGATGATGACGACCAGGACGATGACCTGGATGACGACGACGACGGGCAAGTCGAGGCTGCCCAAGAGACACAGCACTCGGATCGCCGACGCCGCGGCCGCAGTCGCCGTCGTGAGCGCAGTATCGAACCACCTGACGAGCAATCTCGGCGGGCGCTCGAGTTCGTCGACGAAGTGATTGAGAACATGCAGCTGCGCTGCGCCGTGCATTTGCGTGAGCCCAAAGACCCCGACAGCCGCGACATTCGCCTCGAAGTGACGGGACAGGATGCGGCGAGGATCATCGGCAAGCGCGGCCAGGTGCTCGGTGCGCTCCAGTTCCTCGCAAACCGTGCGCTCAACCGCCCCGGCGAAGAGCGTCGCTACGTCACCGTCGATGCCGAAGGCTACCGCAGCCGGCGCGACAACTCGCTCGCCGCGATGGCCAAACGGCTCGGCAAGCAGGCCGTCAACGATGGGAAGATCATCACCTTCGAGCCCATGCCTCCGCGGGACCGACGTCTCGTTCACCTCGCGTTGGCGAAGTTCGACGGTGTGATCACCAAGAGCGAGGGTGAAGGCGAGGATCGGCGAGTCCAGATCATTCCCGTACGCCGTTCGGGCGCCTGAAACGGACCTCGCACACATCGACCCCCGAGCAGAACGCGGGACTCGGTAGCAGTACAAGTAGCGCGGCGGCCCTCGGCAACGGGGGCCGACACGAGCACGGGGTCGAGCGCGTTGCCAAGCCGTCGGGGCAGTCCTCGCTGCGTCGCTCAACGCGCGAGCGAGGACACGGCCCATCCGCATCATCGCCCCCCGGCGAGGCGTCGCGCCGACGAAGACTCGAAACGGGAACGGGCTGTCGATCCGAAGGTGTCGATACGAGCTCCCGCCGTCGTTGGACGCAACCGCCGCGATGCTTATTCAGGGTAGCGACGCAGTCGTTGCGCAATTCACACGGATGATGCGTCGCCACGTCGAGACGCGGCGATCTGGGGCGCTGACCCCTTGCTTTGCGCGCCAGAAAGCCCCAAGGTTTTGCTCACCAAAACGGGAAAGGACCACTATGGGAACTGGACGACTTATGGCTCGATTGGCCCCTTGGATGCTTGCCGTGTGCACCGTGGCCGCCGGCTGCGGCCCCAAAGCCGTACGCGGCAGCGATGTCGCCGGTCTGGACGATGAAGCCATGGGCACCGGCCTCGATCGCAAAGACCTGCAGCGAATGCTGCAGATCAACCTCGACGCTCTGCAGTCATCCGCCGCGGTCAAGAGGTGGGAGAGCGAAAATCGTCCCACCGTCGCTGTCCTGTCGATCAAGAACGAGACGAGTGAACACATCGAAGGAGCGCTCAGCGCGTTGATCAGCGACATCGAAACGTCGTTGGTGAATGCCGGGCACGTCCGAGTCATCAGCGCTGAAGACCAGCCCGAGCTCATGGAGAAGGTTCGCGCCCAACAGTCGGACGCGTTCGACCAAAGCCAGGTTGCGGACTGGGGCCAGCAGGTCGGCGCGCGGTACTTCGTGACGGGCAAAGTGTATACGGTCGACGAGCGCCAGTCCGGTGAGCGTCGCGTTCAGTACTTCTTGTTCATGCGCGTGCTCGAAGCCGCCACCAGTGACATCATCTGGCAGAACAAGACGAGCGTCACCAAGGCATTGGTGAACTGAGTCGGCCACAGATCGACGCACTTCGCAGCCAGCAATCGTTCAGACGTGCCATGCTCCGCACCGTGACGCTCCTTGCGTTCTCCTCGGCTCCAACAGCGCCCGCTGCCCCCACGCGCCAGCATCGAGCGCTGATGCGACGCCAGCCACGCGTCGGTCCACTGCTGGCCCTGTGTGTGCTCGCGCTGGTAGTAGGCTGCGCGGGCCACTCCGCCAGGACCCAAGACGCTCGAAGCGCACTGGATGCAAGTCGGCCCAAGCACGCCGTCGAGCTGTACAACGAGCTGCTCGAGGTCGATTCGGAAAAGGAGTTGCCGAAAGACACCAGCGGAGACAACGCGCTACTGCTGTTGGACCGATCCGTCGTTCTTCAGCAGCTGGGAGAATACGAGCTGAGCGCCCGCGACCTGCAAACTGCCGACAAGCAGGTAGAGATGCTGGACTTCTCGCGGAGCACCACCGACGAGATCGGTCGCTACCTGTTCAGCGACGACACGGGACCCTACAAGAGCCCGCCCTACGAGAAGCTCATGATCAACACCATGAACATGGTGAACTACCTCGCTCGGGGTGACTTGAGCGGTGCTCGGGTCGAAGCGCGGCGCTTCGCAGTGATGCAAAAGTACCTGAGCGAGTCGGAGACCGAAAAGGAAGGGCTGTTGGGTCCCGGCAGCTATCTCGCTGGGTTCATCTTCGAAAAGAGCGGGGACGCGCAGTCGGCCATGCGCTACTACGACGAAGCGTTGGCATCGGGGGAGTTCGTCACGCTGGACCCGGTCGTGCGGCGCCTGGCGGCGTCCAGTTCGTATCGCACCCCGCGCTTGACGAAGCTCATCGATTCCGGCGATGCAACCCCACCCGCCGAGGCAAACGACGACGCCGAGGTGCTCGTGGTCATCAGTTTCGGTCGAGTGCCGGCCAAGGTCGCCAAGCGTGTGCCGATCGGTCTCGCGCTGACCTACGCTAGCGGATCACTCAGCCACGCCGACCGCGACCAAGCCAACCGAATGGCTGCACAGGGCCTGGTGACGTGGGTCAACTTCCCCGAGCTCGAGCGCCCCAAGCGCTACCCGGGCGCGCCGGAGTTCTCCCTGAACGCCAAGGGGCAGCCCCTCGACGGCGTACCGGTGGATAGGCTCACCGTCGAAGCTTGGAACCGCGGCAAGGGCGCGGTCATCGCTTCGGCAATCGTACGAATGATTTCTCGGGTATTGGCGGGCAAGGCTGCAGAGAAGGCCGGTGGAGAAGGCGGTGTCGGGTTACTGCTGAATCTGGCCACACAGGCAACCATGACGGCGGCGGATACGCCAGATACGCGCAGCTGGTCGACGCTCCCCGGTCGTATCGCTCTGGGGCGCGTGCGCGTTCCCGCGGGTACGCACACGGTACGTTTGGCAGCGCGAGGCCAGGTCATCGAACGGAAGCTCGAGCTGGCGCCACGCGGCTGGGCGGCACTGAACTTGACCGTGCTTCGCTGAATCGCGGCGGCCACAGCCAGAGCGTCGCGGGCAGGCGTTTCAGACGGGCGGCTTGACGACCCGTGCCGCGACGCAAACACTCTCGGCATGACGTCGAACTCGTTGACAGGCCTCGCCGTGGCTGCGGTTTTGGGTGGTGCGTGCGGGGGTGGCGTGGTGTGGTTGCTCGCCGGCTCGGCCAAGACCCCTCCCCCCGCCGTACAGGCTCCGCCTGAACGACCCAAGGACGTCCCGACTGAGCAGGACGACTCGACCGGCGAACGGCTCGACCACCTCGAGGATCAGCTGAGTAATCTGCGACGCGACCTCCTATCGCGACGAGCGCTGGTGGACTACGCCAAGGCGCTGGGTGACTCCGAAGAAGAATCCCCAGACGCGAAACCGAAACGCATCGTCGATGCCGAGGATCCGGCATTCGAGTTGGCAGTACGAACCGTCCTCGACCGTGCCGAGTGGGAGCGCGAAGAAGAGCGACGGGTTCGGCAGCAACAGCGAGGTATCGAACGCGCGGAGCGACAAACCGAGATGCTCACCGAAGAACTGAAGCTGGACCAGGCCCAGCGCGGCGAAGTCCGCACGATCCTCACCGAGCAAATGAGCCGGTTCAGGGAATTGCGCGGTTCGGACGATCCCGGCACCCCGAGACCGGTGAGTCGGCAAGAGTGGGCGGAGCGTATCGCCGCCGTGCGCTCGCAAACCGAAGAGCGCCTCGGCAAAGTGTTGGCCCCCGATCAACTGAACGCCTACCAACAGATCATGCAAGAGGAGCGCGAGCGACGTTGGGGTCCGGGGCGCTCAGAGCGACGCTGGAGTGGGACGAGCGAGTCCCCTACGGCGCGGCCATCCCCCAGCCGATGACCGCCGCGCGCGTCGGGTTCACGGGGCTCCTCGAGTGTCGCAGTCCTCTGCTTCGATCAGCCATTCTTGGTTAGGCGCGTCGGGCTCACACTCGGCCAACTGGATTCGACCGGAAAAGCTCGCCGACAGGCATCGCTCGGGTGCGTGTAAAGGAGAGATCTCGGCAACGCCTTCACCGCGCTCCCGGAATAGAAAGCGCTGATTGGCGAAATCGTTCGGCGGGAAAACCATGACCTCCGTCCCCACCTCGGTACCCGCGTACAACACCTCCATGTTGAGGATCCACCGTGTGTGGCGAATCTCGAAACTTCCGCTCCGGCCCCGCACCAGCTGCCACAAGGAGTCACCGTCATCGCAGTCGAAGGTTACCGTTGCGCTCCAGCCCTGCGGCAATCCGGCAGGACCAGGTTCGATGCACCGCCCGTCCTTGAGAGAAAAGCGGTAGGGATTGACCAACGCCACCGAATCCAAACCACAAGGACTGGCGTCTGGCAGACTGGCCACTCCCGCATCGAGCATCAGCACGGGGCTGGGAGGGGGCTCGGGTTCCGGCTCCGGCTCCGGCTCCGGCACGGACGATGGGGACGGCGGCGGCGGCGGTGGCGGACCGACCTCCGGCTGGGAGGTCGTCGCATCCGGAAAGGTCTCGACAGGCGCTGGCGCCGACGAGACGCTGACCGGGTCGGCTGTGACGGTGCGTCGAACGATGACGTCCACCTCCGAAGTGCCACATCCCGTTAGCCCGAGACAGCAGCTCCCAAGCGCACAGCTCCACCGTGACAGGGCGACGACACGAACAGGATGGGACATCGTCTTCGAGCGAGCGTACAGTTCTGCGAGCAACCTGCAAGGCCGCGTTCTCAGTGCCTCATGGCCCGTGCCCGTAGGTACTGGTTTGAAGCGAATTATCCAGCCGCCTCCTTTCGGGATGCTGCGCATCGCCAAACGCCGGTAACCAGCGTACACTCCAGCCCTGCCGCCCATGTCTCCTCCGCAGCGACCAGCGACCCGTACGACCGCCCCGGCAGGGGGACTCGAAGAATCGCTGTTCGCCAAGATTGCAAATAACGACCCAGACTGGCAGCGCGAGGCGTTCGTCGAGTACCACCCGCTCGTCCACCGACTGATTCTGAAGGCCCTAGGGCCGAATACTGAGGTCGAAGAGCTGCTCGACGACATCTTTCTGAGTTTTTTTGAAAGTGCCCACCGCATCCGCGCCTCCGCAAAGGTGAGGAGCTACTTGGTCTCAATCACCATGAATCGGATCCGGCACGAGATACGCCGGCGCAAGCGGATGGCGCTGCTCTACAAGCTCATGGGCAAAGAGGAAGAACTGGATCGCCGGGCCGGCAATGACGACCCAAAGGCAAAAGCAGCGTTGATTCAACTCAGTCGCATTCTCGAAGAGCTGGATGGCGACGAGCGCTCGGCGTTCCTGCTGCGCAGCCTCGAAGGCATGGCGTTCGTGGAAATCGCAGAAGTCTTGAACATTTCGGAGTCGACGGCCTTGCGCTGGACGCGTCGCGCCACCGAACACGTGATGAAGCGAGTCGGTCGCAATGCCCTGCTCTGCGACTACATCTTGGAGAGGACGCACTGATGTTCCGGCGCCCCCGTAGCTCGATGCCCAGCGCCTCCGTGGACGGTTCTCGACCGTCGGGTGTGGCGCCGACGCACCACCAGGTACCGAGCGAGGAACAGATCGCTCGAGTCTTTCAGAATTTGTCGAACCAACATTCGATGGATCGCGCACGACTGACTCGCGAGAACGACTGGCGACGCGTCCGCGGCAAGTGGCACGAGCGCCTGCGTCGACAGCCGTGGATATTGCGCGTGGGCTGGCCGGGACGAGTGGCGCTCGCCGGGGCAGTGTGTTGCGTCGCCGTTGCGTTGGTCGTCGTTCCGAACCTGATCTGGCGTCCGCCCGCACCCTTGACCTACGAGCTGCGCGGCACGGAGCCAGTTCTGGGCGTCGAGTTCGACGACGGCTGGGTCAAGACGGGCGAATTTGGTGCGGCACTCGACTTCTCCGATGGTAGCAAGGTGGAGATCGAGGCGCATTCTGCAGTAACGGTCAACGTTCTGGGTGAACATAGCGCATGGACGAGAATCAACGAAGGCAAGCTATCTGCCGAGGTGCACCATGCCGATAGCACCAAGTGGTCGTTCTTCGCCGGCCCGTACGAGGTACGCGTCGTCGGCACGGCCTTCGACTTGAGCTGGAGTGGGGCCGGGCTCTCGCTGTCGATGCGCGAGGGCGAAGTCAACGTCATCGGTCCGGAGCAGAAGCGATGGGTACTGCGCAAGGGTGAGAACTTGACGCTCCCTGCGACCGCGCCCGCGACCGCACCGAGCTGGTTGCCCGAGCCGGTAGCTCCTGCGGAGACCGAACCTTCCGAACTCGCCCCGACGACGAACGACATCGAAACACGAAAGCGCGTCGCCAACGAATCGCTGCCTCCCACCGGTTCCAAGGCCCCGACCGCAGAGCCGTCGCATGCACGCCCATCGCAGGTGTGGAGTCAATTGTTGGCCAAGGGCAAGTTCAGCGAGGTCGTCCAGGAGGCGAAGGCGCGTGGGCTGACTCGCTCGCTCCAGAGCGTCGCGGCTGGGGAGGTCGCGGCGTTGGCCCAGGCGGCGACCTACACGGGAGACAGTCGTCTCGCCGAGCAGAGTTGGCTCAAGCTGCGAGGTCGGTTCCCGGGCTCGAGCCACGCCAGTCGTGCTGCGTTCTTCTTGGCCCGCATCAAGGAACAGTCGGGTCACTCCGGTGACGCCATTCGCTGGCTCGACACTTACTTAAGCGAAGCGCCCCGAGGTGCGTTCGTAGCCGAAGCATTCGGGCGTAAGTTGGTGGTCACTCGGCGGCTGCACGGCTCGACCAGCGGGGCGGCACGGCGGCTCGCCCGCGAGTACATCAAGCGCTTCCCGCAAGGAGCATACGTCGAGACTGCGCGTGCTACGCTCGCGCACCGGTGAGCGCACAACCCACGCAACAGCGCACCCGCAACTCGGCGTGCCTCGTCCCAGCGTACATACGACGACCATGGTTCCTCGGGTTGAATCACGGGTCGCGGGCTCGTTGCATCGCCTTGGCATGTTGCGCACTCGCCGTCCTGATCGCGGTTCCACAGGCTCGCGCTCAGGACGCCGTCGATAGTCCGACACCCCAGGTACGCCCACGCGTCCGCATTCAGCGCTCACTGCGCGGAGATCCACTCATCGACGAGTCGATTGTCCGAACGCTCGGAGAACTGGGGGCAGTCGACCTGGACGTCGAGGTTCTGCACCGAGCTTCAGACGTCGGAGATGAGGTCGGCCCGCTCGAAAGCAACACTTACGGTCTGCTCACCTTCGACCGTCAGGGCGACGTCATCCGTGTGCGAGCTTGGGGCCCCGATGGTGCCAAGCCGATGGAGCAGGTGATCGATACGCGCGACCAGCGCGTCACCGCCGAAGTGATCGCCGTCCGCGCAGTCGAAGCGCTCCGCGCCAAATGGTTGCAATACGGAGAGCTCACCGGTGCCGCGTTGCCGGAGTCAATCCTGGAGTTCGCCCGTGCGCAGGGGCGCTCCCCTCGAGAGCCTGCCCCGAAACCGCCCTCTCAAGCAGCCACCGAGCTCACCAACGAGCCGCCGGTCAAACCCCAACCGCCACCCACTGCGCCCTCGCCTCCCAGTCCGCCGCGAACGACGATCCCTCCGCCCCCACCGCCTGCCCCCCCGCCGACGGCCAGTTCGGCCATCGTGCTGCAATTGCTAGGTGGTCCGAGCCTCACCCTCGAAGCGCCGAGCACGACCCACTACGGACTGGATGGCAGCTTGATGGTCGGGACCCGAGGTGTTTACCTCGGCGGCTCAATCAGCGGCTCACTGACACGTCTCGAGCTGAAGAGCACGGTCGGCTCGGCGAACGTCGCCCGCGGTCGCTACCTCGGCGTGCTGCGAGGCGAACTCGACTTGAGCGCAGTTTCCAGAGGGTTCATTCAGCTGGGCGTTGGCATTTCGCGGTACTCGATCGACGCCAATCCCATCGATGACGAGCAACTGGAGGCGCTCGACAGCGTTCAGTCCAAACCCTGCGGTGCGATGCGATTGGGGTTCAGTGTCTGGCCCCATACGGCAATCGGCATCTACCTCGACGGGGAAGTGAGCATTCTCTCCAAAGCGCTGGTCTTACGCATGGACGGTCAGCCCATCGAAACTCTGGGTTCGCCCGCGGCAGCCCTCGGCATGGGCGTCATGGTGCGCTATCCGATCATCGAGTAGCCGCCAGGCCGCCCCCACGCCGAAGCGACGATGCTGCAAGCTCCCGACACCAGCTCGGTCGCACCCTGGTGTCGTGCGCCCCAGTGGCCTACCCTCTGCGCATGGCTCCCCCCCAGTGTCGCTTCCCCCACTTCGGATCACGAACGGCCGATGGAAGATGCGCCCCACCAGCGCGCACCTTTCGGCTCGCGATGCCTTACGCCCCGGTACCGACCGTATCGCTCGACCAGTGCGTCCTCGGTGTGGTGCTGAGCTGCCTAGCGCCGTCGATCCTGTTATCGGCCTGCAACCGTGAGAGCAGCGACTCCGCACCCGACGTGCGAACCGCGAGTGCGGAATCGACACTGCTCAGCGGGCGCTTCGAGAGCGTGGGCAAGACGACCCGTGGCACGGTCGAACTCATCGCTCGTGGTGACGACTACTTCTTGCGCTTGCGAAACGTGAAGGTCGAGTACGACGGGCCGATCCACATCTATCTGGTCGGCGTGCCGAGTGCGCCAAATACGGCGAGCGTCGACAACACCGAGCTCAAGTACGACATGGCACCCCTGCAGAACGGCGCCGAAGAACAGCTGGTCGCTCTGCCGAGCGCGCCGGATCCGGCGCTGCGCAGCGTCGTGTTGTGGAACCCCAAATACGGCGCCAACCTCGCCAACGCTCCGCTCCAGGAGTAGTGCCGCCTGCCCCTCGGCCGTAGCGGGTGCCGCTTGTCGCACTCAACGAGCCAGAACTCTGCACTTTTTCTCGCAGCCTTCCGGGGCTCGGTGCGGAACCTCGACGCCGTGCCCCGCCGATGCAATACCGGACCGATGTCGGTCGACTCGCTGCAGCTGGCGCACCCCGCGGTGCGGCGATGGTTTGCCGAGGCATTCGAGGCACCAACCCGAGCCCAATCCCTGGCGTGGCCCGTCCTTTCCGCAGGCAAGTCCGCACTACTGCTCGCCCCCACGGGCTCCGGCAAGACTTTGGCCGCGTTCTTGATGGCACTGGACCGGCTATCGTTCACCCAACCACCACAATCGCCGACGACCCGCGTGCTCTACGTCTCTCCGCTCAAGGCGCTGGGGGTCGATGTGGAACGAAACCTGCGCGCCCCATTGGTTGGTCTCGGCGCGATCGCGGCGCGTGACGGGTTCGAGTTTCACGCTCCGCAAGTGGGGGTTCGCAGTGGTGACACGCCCGCCAAGGAACGATCGCGCCTAGCCAAGTACCCACCCGACATTCTGATCACGACGCCGGAGTCGTTGTACCTGATGCTGACATCCCAAGC
This sequence comes from Deltaproteobacteria bacterium, assembly GCA_003235365.1. Classification (GTDB taxonomy): domain Bacteria; phylum Myxococcota_A; class Polyangia; order Polyangiales; family Polyangiaceae; genus SZUA-265. The sequence continues at coordinate 40,721 of QJWJ01000513.1, read as the reverse complement.
GCGCCAGACGCTCGCGGGTGTCCAGACGGTAATCATCGACGAAATCCATTCGCTGTGCGGAACGAAACGCGGAGCACACCTGGCCTTGAGCTTGGAGCGACTCGAAGAGCTCCGCGAACGAGCAACGCCCCCCGATGGCAATCGGATTCCCCCACTGCAGCGCGTCGGCCTTTCCGCCACTCAGCGACCCTTGGACGAAATCGCCCGCTATCTCGGCGGAGCGACGTTCACCAAGGACAATCAACGAGCAGAGCGCGCGGTGTCGATCCTCGATGCCGGCCACGCCAAGGTGTTCGACTTGCGGGTCGAGGTTCCGGTCGAAGACATGACGACGTTGGCCGTACCGCCGCCGGCGCATGCCGACGCGTCACTCGACCGCTTGACAGGCCAGTCACCGGACAGTGAGCATGCGTTTGAAGCGGCCCCGTCGCCGCGCCCCGTTCCGTCGATTTGGCCATCGATGACGCCGCGGTTGCTGGAGTTGATTCGATCCCATCGCTCCACGATGCTGTTCGTCAACAGCCGTCGCTTGGCAGAGCGGCTGGCCACGGCGCTCAACGACCTGGCGGGCAAAGAGGTCGCTTTGGCGCACCACGGGTCCATCGCCAAGGACGCCCGCGCGCAGATCGAAGACCGCCTCAAGCTCGGCCAATTGCCCGCGATCGTTGCCACGTCCTCGCTCGAGCTCGGCATCGACATGGGCGCGGTCGACTTGGTCATTCAAGTCGAAGCACCGCCCAGCGTCGCCAGCGGCATCCAACGCATCGGACGCGCCGGTCACCACGTCGGCGAAGTCTCACGCGGTATTCTGTTTCCCAAATTCAGAGGCGATCTACTGGCGTGTGCGGCGATCATCGAGCAGACGCTCGCGGGCAACGTCGAGCCCACGCGCTACCCGCGCAACCCCCTCGACGTGCTGGCACAACACGTCGTTTCGATCCTGGTCGAAGGCCCCATCGGCGCCGATGAGCTGTACCAGACGGTACGGCGCGCAGCACCGTTCTGGGATCTGCCGCGTCCACTGTTCGACGGCGTGCTGGACATGCTCAGCGGCCGCTATCCATCCGAGCGCTTTGCGGAGTTGCGCGCGCGCATCAACTGGGACCGCACCAACGGTCGCCTCGAGGCGCGCCGCGGTGCGCGTTTGTTGGCTGTCAGCAATGCCGGCACGATCGTCGATCGCGGCTTGTACGGCGTATTCATCGCTGGCACTCAGCCCCCAGCTCGAGTCGGTGAACTCGACGAAGAGATGGTGTTCGAAACGCGGGTCGGCGAGGTATTTCTTCTGGGCGCTTCGAGCTGGCGCGTCGAAGACATCAGCCACGATCGTGTGCTCGTCACGCCCGCCCCGGGGGAGCCGGCACGCATGCCGTTCTGGCACGGCGACAAAGTGGGTCGCCCGCTCGAGCTCGGGCGAGCGATCGGCAAGTTGTCCCGTCACCTCGCGGCACTCGACGATGAAACGGCGCTGAGCGAATTGCGCGAGCAATACAAGCTCGACGCCTTCGCCGCGAGTAATCTGGTCTCCTATCTCCGGGAGCAAGAGCAACAATCGCGCCTGCCGACGGATCGGCGGGTCGTCGTCGAAGCGTTCACCGACGAAGTGGGCGACTGGCGCGTCGTGGTGCTTTCGCCTTTTGGCGGTCGCGTTCACGCGCCGTGGTGTCTGGCCGTCGCCGAACGGCTGCGCCGCGAGTTCGCCGTTCAAGTCGATACCATGTGGGCCGATGACGGCATCGTGTTTCGCCTTCCCGACTCGGATAGCGCCCCCGACCCACAGTGGTTCGTGCCGACTCCCGAGGACGCCGAACGCCTGCTGCGTGAATGCCTGGGTGGCTCGGCGCTGTTCTCCGCGCATTTTCGTCAGAACGCCGCCCGTGCGTTGCTGCTGCCACGCAAGCGTCCGGCCCAACGCGTCCCGCTGTGGGTCCAGCGCCGTCGCTCGGCAGACTTGCTGAGCGCAGCCAGCGAATTTGGCGACTTCCCGATCCTACTCGAAACGTACAGAGAATGCCTGCAGGACGTCTTCGATCTCCCGGGACTACGCGAGGTACTGCAGAGCGTCGTCGATGGACGAATTGATGTGGTTGGGGTTACCGTCAATTCGGCGTCATCATTCGCCGCATCAATCTTGTTCTCCTACGTCGGTAACTTCATCTACAACGGTGATGCGCCACTCGCCGAGCGGCGCGCGCAAGCCCTCAGCCTCGACCACGACCAGCTGAGGCTTCTGCTCGGCGAGCCCGAGTTGCGCGAGTTGCTCGACCCCGACGCGATAGTCGAGTTGGAACGCAAACTGCAACGCCTCGACGGGTCGCGGGTGCTTCGAGATGCCGACGACTTGCACGACCTACTGCTGCAATTGGGAGATCTGACCGACGACGAGTTGCGCACGCGTTGCGCCGACGAACACCTGTCGGATTGGCTCATGCACTTGAACCGAACCGGGCGCGCCGCCGCGCTGCGAATTGCCGAGGAACGGCGCTGGGTAGCGGCGGAACATGCTGCACGTTACCGCGACGCGCTAGGCACTGTGTTGCCGATGGGGATCCCCAGCAGTCTCCTCGGCACAGTCGACAAGGCTCTGCGCGATCTGCTGCTCAACTACGCCAGTACCCACGGACCGTTCATCCTATCGGCCCCCTCGGAGCGATACCGTCTCTCGTACCAGATCGTGCAGCGCACGCTGGATGAACTGGAAGCCGCGGGGTTGGTGGTGCGCGGCGCATTTCTGCCGAACGGGGCCCAGCAAGAGTATTGCGCCACGGCGGTGTTGGGGCGGCTCAAACAAAGCAGTTTGGCGAAGCTCCGCGGTCAGATCGAACCGGTGAGCGTAGCGGCCTACGCCCGCTTCATCGCCGAATGGCAACACTTGCAACGCCCGCTCGAGGGTCTCGACGGCGTGCTGAGCGTCATCGAGCAACTGCAAGGGGTGGCGTTGCCGTATTCAGTGTGGTGTGAAGAGGTCATGCCCAAACGCGTGGACGATTTTCGGCCGAGCGATCTCGACGAGCTCTGCGCCGCTGGTGAAATCGTTTGGCGCGGCTTCGGTCAGCAGTCGGGGGATGCGCGTTTGGCGTTGTACCTGACCGATGCTTTCTCGTTGCTCGCACCCAATCCAGAACCGGTCGAGAGCGACTTGGCAAAGCGCCTTCGGGATCTGCTGCAGCAGCGGGGCGCCTCCTTCTTCACGGATCTGGTCGCCCAACTCGGAGGCTTTCCGAATGAGGTCTTCGAAACGCTGTGGGAACTGGTTTTGTCGGGAGAAGTGAGCAACGACACACTCAAGCCAGTCGCCTCCCTCGGCTCATCGAAACGGGTGGGAGCTGCCTCGGCAGGACAACGCGGTGGAAGGAGGCAATTTCGATCTCGAAGGAGTCTCCTGCCCGGCACCGAAGGACGATGGAGCCTGCTGCCCACCATCGGCGACAAGACGCACACCGAACGAACGCGCGCCAACGCCGAACAGTTGATCAAACGGCACGGTGTGCTCACCCGAGATGCCGTTCGAGCGGAAGGGCCTCTGGGAGGATTCTCGTTGCTGTATCCGGTGCTCGACGCGCTGGAGCACGCGGGACGTTTGCGCCGCGGTTACTTCATTGCCGAGCTCGGTGCCACCCAGTTCGCCGAACCGGGGGCGGAGTCGTGGTTGCGCCGCCACCGAGACGACACGAGCAGCGACGAGATCGCCATTCTTTCGGCGTGTGACCCCGCCAACCCTTGGGGGGCGACATTACCCTGGCCCGCTCATACCTCCGTTCGCCCACAACGCGCCGCAGGATGCCACGTCGTGATCAGCGGCGGACACTTGTTGGCCTACGTCGGCAAGGGGCGTCGAAGCTTGGCCCTGTTTCCACTTTCTGACGGCGTCACGGGCCGCGCAAGCGAGCGCGATCGCAGCGAGGCGCTCGCCGAGGCGCTGGAAGGTTGGCTGCAACGGAGCCTGGACCGTGTTTGGCTCATCGAGCAGCTCGACGGTCACATGATCGTCGACCTCGAAGATGCCGCACGCCGCGGAGATGTGAATCGCGGAGGGGGCGTCGAGAGTGAGCCCCTCGAGGCGATTCGACTGCTGAGCAAACTCCTCGCGCGGGGTCACACGATCAGTTCCAAGGGGCTTCAATTGCGCAGAGCCGTGATCGTCAGCACACGCGCGGTACAACGTCCCAATTGATGCAGCACGGGTCAAACGTCATCGATGCCTGAAGGTGATACGATCTTTCTGACGGCCAAGCGGCTTCACACAGCTGCGGCGGGTCGGCGAATCGAACGGTTTCGCGCACTCGATCCACGCCTGGACAGAACAGACGTCGAGGGCGCCGTCATCGACGGGGTCGAGGCACGGGCCAAGCACCTGTTGATGCACCTTTCTGACGGAACCACACTGCACACGCACATGCAAATGAAGGGCAAGTGGCGCATCGCCCAGCGCAGGGCCTCGCCACAGTCCACGTCCGATGCGGCGCGTATCGTCATCGACACCGAGGCGGTCAGTTTGATCTGCAGTCTCGTACAGTCTGCGCGTTGGATCGACATGTCGCGTTTGCCGGTCGACGATTGGCTCCACCGCATCGGCCCGGACATCCTCTCACCCCAGTTCGATGTCGTGGGCGGCGCGCGGCGCTTGCTCCAGCACGCCGAACTCAGCATCGCCGAGGCGCTGCTCGACCAAGGCGCGGTGTCGGGCATTGGCAACGTCTACAAGTGTGAGACGTTGTTCCTGTGTGAGACCGACCCCCGACGACCCGCAACCGGTACGAGTGAACAACGACGCGTCGAACTATTGCAGACGTGTCGCAAGTGGATGCTGCGCAATCTCGAGCGGGGTCCTCGACGCACACGCTTCGGTCCTGGAGGCCCCGTTCACTGGGTGTACGAGCGCGCAGGTCAGCGCTGCCTGAAGTGCGACACGCTCGTCGAGGTGTTCCGCCAGGGCGTCCAGCTTCGCCCGACGTACTACTGCCCCGACTGCCAACGCTGAAGGCGCCGGCGGCCGCCAACGTCGGCGGCTCAGCGCCGAGCGATCTCGCTGCTCAAGTCCTCTCCAGCGCTGCGCACACCCGGCGTACCAGCGCGGCGGGAGAAAACGGCTTCCGAAGCAGATTGACCTGATCGGGCACGAGCCCGCGCGCAGCCAGCGCTTCAGATGCGTAGCCGGAGACGTACAACACGGGGATGGCTCCCAGCTGTGCGGTGAGGTGCTCGACCAGCTCGAGGCCAGACATCGTCGGCATCACGACATCCGAAACGATGATGTCGAACGCGCCGACGTTCTCGCTGAGCTTCAACGCCGCTTCGGGACCGTCCGCCTGATGCACGACAAACCCTGCCTCGCGTAGCGCCCGAGACCCGATTGTCCCCACGGCAACCTCGTCGTCGACCAACAGCACGCTTCGCTCGCGACCGAAACAGTCCGCCGGCGGGATGCTCGCGGAGGGGTTCTGTGGTTCTCGCACTGGCAGCCACACCCTGGCCGAAGTTCCGTGGCCGAGTCGACTTTGCAGGACGATGCCACCGCCACTTCGTTGCGCGATGCCATGAACCGTTGATAACCCAAGACCAGTGCCTTCTCCGGTTGGCTTGGTGGTAAAAAATGGCTCGAATGCCTTCTCGATGGTCTCCGGCGACATCCCTTCGCCAGAGTCCGTCACGCTCAGCACCACGAACGCCCCTGGCCCCACTCCGGCGGGCACTGCTTCGATGTCGGAGGAGGGCAATTCCACGACTCGTGTCGAGAGGGTGAGTTCACCACCACCGCGCATCGCATCCCTCGCATTCACGGCGAGGTTCAAGATGACTTGCTGCAACTGTCCACGATCGATGAAGATCGAACGACCGTGGGCACCGAGATCCAGCGTGGTGCGCACATCCTCGCCTATCAGGCGCTCGATCATGCGCATCGAATCACCGACCAACGCGTCGACCTCGACCAACTCGGCCCGGCCAGTATCCGCTCGGGCAAACGCGAGGAGCTGACTGGTCAGGCCTCGCGCCTGGATCGCTGCGTCCTTGAGGGTCGAGAGATCTGCTTGACCCGCCGGATCGCCAACCAGGGACGGTTCGAGGAACTCCACTGAGCCCAATATGACCGTCAACAGGTTGTTGAAGTCGTGGGCAACGCCCCCCGCCAGTCGTCCCAGGCTCTCCAGGCGCCGCGCTTGCCTCAGCTGCAAGTCCAAAACACGTTGCTCGGTCACATCACTGGCCACGACCAACAATCGCGACGCTTCTCCGAGTGATTGAGCGAAGACAGAAACCTCGACCTCGAAGTAGCGTTCACCATACGCACTGGTATCGAGGCGAATCTCCCCTCGCGCCGAGCCGTTTCGCATCGCCTCCTCGCACAATTCGGGAACGGATTGCCAAATGTGGCGGCTCGGCGGGGAGCCCAGAACCAGCGTATAGCGTCGGTTGCAGTGGACGAGCTTCTGCTCGACCGGGTCGAACACGACGATGAGCTGCGGAAGCGCGTCCTGAATGCTGTCGAGCTGAGCCTGCATGCGCTCCATGGCTGAACGCAGCAACTCACTTTCACGCATGTCGAGGATGCTCGCACGCACCGCTGGCCCAGATTCCAGCTCCACTCGAGACAGCCAGATTCGACAAGGCAACAGCTCGCCATCACCGGCCTGATGCATCCAATCGAAGACCGGGGTCTCCCCGGCCATGGCTTCGCCGATGTAATGCCGTGCCTTGTCCAGTGACGTCCTGCCATCCGGTTGCGTTGGTGGGCTGACGTGCGCTGGCCCCAGTTCCAGCAGCTCTTCCTTCGACAGCTTGAACAGGTCGACACTGTTGTCGTTGACGTCGACGAACTTGCCCGTGGCGATGTCCAGCACCACGTAGGCTTCGGGGGAATGCTCAATCAGCTCTCGAAAGCGGCGCTCCGAGGCGGCCAATGCATGTTGCGCCGCCTTGCGAGCGGTGATGTCGACGGTGATACCTCCAACCCCGCAGATGTTGCCGTCCTCATCACGCAACGGAAACTTCGTGGAATGGCCCACGATCACTCTACCGTCGCGGGGCAACGTTTCCTCTGCTTCGACGTTTTGCCCCTCATGCACGACCTGGCGATCGTTCTTGACGAAACCCTCGGCGGTCTCGAAATCGAAAAGCTCGTAGTCCGTGCGTCCCAGCACTTGATCACGCTCGAGACCTGCCAGGGCGAACCACGCGTCGTTGGCGAAGAGGTACTTGCCATCCAACCCCTTGGCAAACGCAAGAACCGGAGAACGCGTCAACAATTCCTTGACGTACCACTCGTCCGTCATCGACCCGAAGCATGCCGCAATCAGGAGTGCTTTCCTACCAGCTGCGCAAGGCTGCTCGGGCGATGGCGTTCACCGTGACCGCCACGCACATACATCTGATGTGCGCGCGCTTCGACACGGGCATTGTCGTTTACTGACCACGTCGAAACTCACAATCGGAGCTTCGGGCGTCGGAGGGAGCGGGAGCGGGAGCGGTCAGTCGCGAGCATTCACCACCGACGACAAGGCAGTCAGCCGCCGGAGCCGAGCTCTTGGTCACGGGCCGACGAGCAGATGAGCTGGCCGCGCCCACGACACACCGCGTCACGTTGTGCCATCCCTGCGACGATGCGATCGAACCCGTTCTGAGCACTCGTCTGCCAGTAGCGCGCAGCCGACGCGCCCTGCGGCTCGACCAGCCACACTCAGACGCACCGTGCTGCTGTACCGCCCCGCACGCGACCAACCGCGCGCCAGCGGAGCCTGAAGCGGCAGCAAGTGCCGCGTACCCCTCAGCAGGCCGACCTCGACGGTCTGGGTCGAGACGCGGAGAACCACGTCTCGGCGCGTCTCGACCTAACCCCCGATTGGCGCCGGACACTGGACGTGGCTTCCCCGGGCCCGAAAAACAATCCAGAAACTCTTTGGATGCGTGGAGTTGCCCACCCGCCCGAGTCTACGCTCAACGACGCAGGAGCAACCGCTCCGGAAAGGACAGGATGTCGAACGACCCACAGACCATTCCGCACTGGTGGAGCGAGATTTTCGGCGAGCACTGGGCGCCCCAAGCCTGGACGCTGAGCGCGTGCAGTTTGGCGCTGATCGTCGGCTTCATCGGCGGTCAGCTCGCGCTCGGAGCAGCCAGTCGCTGGGCGCGCCACACCGACACGGTCATCGACGACGCCGTCTTGAAGCATTTGCGCCGTCCCCTGCGTGCGCTGTTCCCGCTGACGGCGCTGACGTTGACGCTGCCCTTTGCCACAGTCGGTGAACAGTCGCGCCCCGGTTTGCATCACTTCCTCGTCGTGGGGCTGATCCTGACGCTCGGTTGGGTGTTCTTCAGAGGCGTCCGGGTCGTCGAAGAGGTGGTTGAACATCGCTACGACATCCGCGCCACCGACAACTTGCGGGCCCGCGCCATTCGCACTCAAGTGAGGGGAGTGCGCAACATCGCGGGCTTCGTGATCGCCGTGCTGACGTTCGGCTTCGCCTTGCTGTCCTTCGACACCGTCCGCCAAGTGGGCGCGGGGTTGCTGGCATCAGCTGGGGTCGCCGGCATCATCATCGGTTTTGCTGCGCAACGCAGCATTGCCACGATCTTGGCGGGACTACAGATTGCCATCTCCCAACCAATCCGCGTCGACGACGTCGTCATCGTCGAAGGAGAGTGGGGGCGCATCGAAGAGATCACGCTGAGCTACGTCGTAGTCCGTATTTGGGACCTGCGACGACTGATCGTACCCATCAACTACTTCATCGAGAAACCGTTTCAAAACTGGACCAGAACGTCGGCGGATCTGCTGGGAACCGTCGAGCTGCACGTCGACTACACCGTCGACGTCGAGGCCCTCCGCACCGAACTTCAGCGCGTCGTCAGCGAGTCACCTCACTGGGACAAGAAGGTGTGCGGGCTTCAAGTGACTGCCAGTAACGAGCGGAGCATGGTGGTTCGTCCGCTGATGAGTGCCAAAGATGCTTCGGCGGCTTGGGATCTGCGCTGTGAAGTGAGAGAGAAGATGATCGCATACCTTCAGAGGCAGCACCCGCAGGCCCTGCCTCGGCTGCGAGGCGAACTGCAGGGCAAACCATGAGGGTTCTCGGCGTAACCACGGCTGTCGGAGTGGTCCCCGACCTGTCGGCAAGTCGGGTGTTTCAACGGCCACGGAAGGCGAACAGCGCCGTGGTGATGCGGGCGTAATTCCCCGACATTTCGCATCATCTTTGCGAGCGGGTTGCTCGCCACACCTTGCGCCAGGGGCGTTTGCGCAGCACTACGGGCCCGTTCGGGCCGATTCGGCATTCTCGTCAGGTTGAGCTCATGCATCGCATACGCGTATTTGCACTGCTCGGGGTGGTGGCCGCGCTGTGGAGCCTCGTCTTCGCGGCGATCTCCACGCTCGACTACACGTCCCATCTCGATCGCGGTCTGCACGACCTTCACTGTTCGTTCATCCCCGGCGCGAGCGCCGTCAGTGACGCCGAGGGCTGCCGTGTCGCCCTCAACAGCCCGTACTCGTCTGTGCTCAAGACCGTCCTTTGGGGCGGAATTCCGATCTCTCTGTTTGGCCTCGGGTGTTTCGCCTTCTTGGTGGGGCACGCCGCGTACGTGTTCGCGCTCGGGCCGCGAGCGAGCCGGCGGGTTGGGATCCTGTACTTCTTGCTGGCGGCTTCGCCCGCGATCGTCTCGGCAATCATGTTTGGCATCGCCTGGTTCGAGTTGGGCGCGATCTGCAAGACGTGCGCGGGCATGTACGTCGGCTCGCTCGGGCTGCTCATTTCTGGTTTTGGTGTAATTGCGAACAGTTGGAGTCACGATCGAGCGACCACCGCGAGTACGTTCGTCGGCACGGTTGCGGGGCTCGCCGGCATCCTCATCGCGACGCTGACGCCGTCGGTAGTGTACGCAGCACTGGCCCCCGATCACACCCCGTACGTCACCCAATGCGGCCAACTCCCGCAGCCGAAAGAGAAGCATGACGCTTTGCTGAAGCTCCCCGGCGCAGCGGCGGTAATGAACGCCACGTTCTTCGAAGATCCGTTGTGCCCCACGTGCAAGGCCGTGCACGATCGACTGCGCCTCGCCGGTACGTTACCGCGCCTATCGATCGAGCTGTCGTTGTTCCCCCTCGACAGTGAGTGCAACTGGATGCTCGACCAGCCCTTGCACCCCGGAGCGTGCGAGGTGTCCCGGGCAGTACTGTGTGCCCCGGTTCCTGCCGAGATGATGGAATGGTCGTACGCCAATCAAGAACGCCTCGCCGCGGCGGGAAAACAGGGCCCCCAAGCCGTAGCCGCGATGGTTGAGCAGCGTTGGGGCAAACAGGTGGTGCAGTGCATGCACACCAACGAAACCACACAACGGCTCAACCGACACTTGCACTACGCGGTCGACAACGCCCTCCCCGTATCTACTCCCCAAGTCTTCTTGGGTGGCCGCCGTCTGTGCGACGAGGACATCGACATCGGTTTGATGTTTGCCCTGCAAACGCTCGCGCCGGAGATTGTGCGATGAGCATCAAGCAACTCTTACAGGACGTGTTCGGGGACAACCAACGGCCGCCACCGAGGCCAGACGGGGTCGCTTCGGGAAGCGCTCCGGCGCCGCCGGCAGGCCCGCCGCGCATCAGCTTGCCACCACCGCCCGGCGCCCGCCCAGTCGCCCAGTATTCGCAAGGAACGGGCACAGCCCCGATGGACGCCATGCCAGCCCAGGCCGCGCCGCCCGCCAACGGCAACCCACCGACCCCTGCCGCTGACGACCACGCACGCGCCGCCGCCGCTCAGCACTACGCCGCAGCCCAGCAGAACGCGGCACGACAACACGGGGTGCAACAGCCCCCGGGGGCGGTGGCAGAGGCTGCCCATGCTTTCGCGCCACGTGCTCACGACTCCGACGGGCGCAGCCAGGGAACCCTGGGCGCAGCCATTTTCGGAGGACTGGTCGGCACGGCCACGCTGATGGCTGCCGCCGTCGTGGTAATCAGTTCCGTCAAGTCGGCACGGCATCGACTCGAGCACCCCGACCAGGAAGCCAAGCCGCTCGTCGCCATCGCTCGGGAAGCGGAGGTGGCGTATTGCACCAAGGACTTCAAACAGGTGTTGGAGCGGGTTTTGCACTCGTGCGGTCTGAGCGCCGCCAACGAGCGGCGAGGCTGCAAACCAGCCGACATCAAGACCTTCGCGGCAATCAACGACGCCGACTTCAACGCGCTCTTCCATCCGTTGCAGGACCGCGGCGGCGTGTTGATGTTCGACGAAGGCATCGATGAGCTCGACGACAGCTCGAAACAGCTGCTCGAGAAACGCTGGTTCGATCGCAAGGGGGCCCGCTACTTCTTCGTGGTCGCGCGTGCCTCGAAAACGGGAACCCAAGCGAAGAACCGCGCGCTTTCGCACCGCCGCGCCAATTCGGTGTTGTTCCACCTCGAAGAGGTGAGCGGCGAAAGCAAAGAGGATCTCGCCAAACAGGTGGGCTTGTTGTGGCTCGGCAACGAGTTCGCCCAATTGTCCGACGATTACTGCTCCTGGCCGCGGTCGCGACAGGGTGAATGCTCCGATGAAGCAATCAATCGCAGCGCATTCGTTTCTTGGGTAGACTGTCGCCTGTGATGTCGCTTCGAGGTTACTTGCTTGCGTTGCTCGCCATGACGGCCGGCTGTGATTCGACGTCGAAACCGAGTGGTCCGGCACCGTCCCGGGTTCAGGCAGTCGTCGCAGCGACGTCGAACGGGACCCATCAGGCGCCGTCGGGGTCTGCAACGCTCAGCGCCGAACCCCCCAAAGCAAAGCTCCCGTCGAAGCCTCGCGTTCCGCGCCCCGCACTGTGCGCCGGTCAACTCGACGGGTCGTCCCAACCGTTCCGTCCCAAGCGGCCGCCGGAACGCGTCAAGACGACCGGTGCCGACCTTCCTACCGATCCGATCGCTGGCGACGGTAAGCGTTGGACGTGGGTCAACCTGTGGGCGGCGTGGTGCGTCCCGTGCAAGCAGGAGCTGCCCATGCTCCTGCAGTGGCAAATCGCTCTGGCCGACGACGTGCACTTTGCGTTCGTCTCCCTCGACGACGACGAGCGCCAGCTCACCGCATTCCTCGAAGACCAAGGGGCGAACGGACTGCAGCGCAGCTACTGGCTGCCGGACGGCGCTGCACGGCTGGCGTGGCTCGACGCGCTGGACCTGCAGAGCGAGCCAGACCTCCCCATGCAGATCCTGATCGACCCCGAAGGCCGCAAGCGCTGCACGGTGCGCGGCGCCGTCGAGGCAGAAGACCGGGTGGCGCTGGAGCGGATCGTCGCCGGCAAGTGAGTTCACTGCGCCGAGGATGCGAACAAGACAGCATTACTGACGGCTCACCCAGGCAGGGCACGAGCGCAGTCGTCGTGGGGGGAGAGTGTCATGGCATTCGGTTCATCGAGCGACCCGGGCGGGGCGTGATCGACCGAGCGTGTGGCGGCACGCTGTTCGGGGGCGCGAGCCGACCGCCAGGACGCGTGTGGCAAGGCGGTTGGGCGTCCGGGTGACGATTCTGGCGGTTTCGGCATGACCCATCCGGGCCATTCATCGCGGGCGGTGGTCGAGAGGCTGCTCGAGACGAGTCTCACCGGCGCACGACGACCACACCTCTCCCCCGACTCCCGTCATCGCCGCCATCGGACCCTGAGGCTTGCCGCGCGGGGCAGCGCCACCAGACTCACCGACCAACGTTAACCTGGGTTAACAACGTGCGGCATCGGGATCCGACCGGTGGGAGTCATCCGTGGACGCCACAGTCTCTCCCGTCATGACGTGTACTGCGCGGCTGGGCTTGCAGCGGACGGTCGAGCGCGGAGCTGCGCCGACACCGGTGTGGGTGCGCGGGCGACGACCGCTCCAGCCGAACTCCCATCCGCCTCCGGGGGCGCCGAGGCTGTTCCCCGCTACACCTACATCGTAGGTAGACGTCACAGGCTACCACACGCCGCGTGAATTCGCGCCTGACGCCGCGCATCGTCAGCGCTGGATTAGAGGAGTATGTACGTACTTTTTCACCCCTGTTGGCACGCCCAATCCGCAGCTCAACCGGCGCACGCGCGCGCGACGGATGCAAACGCTTGCAAACGCTACCACCGACATCGCGTTGTTCCAGCTCGGCAAGTCAGGCGGCCGCACGAGGCGCAACCGTTTGCCAGTGTCGCTGGTATGCGACGACCGCCATTGGCTCGTTTTTTCGCGCGTTTCTCGGTGCGATGAATCAGGGAGGCACGAAGCTGTACGGAGTTTACGTTGCACCCGTGCAATCCCCTTCCAGGGACGTAACCCCACCCAACTATCGTTTCTGGGAATTTTCCAGCGCCGAACGAGGAATTGGCGAATTTCCAAATACGCTCGGTACCAACACGAAGAATCTGAGGCATTCATCACCGTGACTGACATGTTGCGAATACGAGCTCTTGGGTGTCTCCCGTTGTTGGCCTGCGCCTGCTCGGGAGAAATCGGCACACCGGGTATGCCTGCACCGGGTGGTTCTAGCCCGAACGGGGCTGTCGTCGACGATGGTCCGGGAAACGACGGCCCATTGGGTCCGACGAGTTCAACACCGGGTTCATCGACCCCCGACTCACAGAACCCCACTCCGGGTGCACTGCCAGCGTCGCCCAGCAGCCCAACGGACAAAGAGGCACTGGAGCAAGCCATCAATGGTGAGACGGCTCTGCCGCTGTCCCTCGATGGCAAGCCGCTGTACTCGCGTGTCCTACGAATGACCAACGCACAGTGGGAGCGTTCGGTGCAGTACTTGCTCCAGCTCGATGGCCCCACGGGTGAGTTGAGTGGTCTGGCCGACGTCGTCCGCGGTGCCCGCGAGTTCGCCAACAACGAAGCCGGGTTGGAGATCGACCCCACCTTGAAAACAGACTTTCAGGTCGCAGCCGAATCCCTCGCAAAGCAAGTGGCCCAGGATCCCGCCGCGCTGTCGAAGATCTACTCCGGTACCGACGCTGCCGGCTTCATCGCGAGTTTTGGGCGTCGGGCGTACAGTCGCCCACTTTCCGCAGAGGAGACAGCTCGCCTTTCAGAGGTGTTCGACACCGGCGCTTCATTGTCGGGCGGCGGCAGCAGCGAGTTCGCTCGAGGTGCGGGGTTGGTCATCGAGGCCATACTCCAGTCCCCTGGTTTCCTCTATCGAACCGAACTGTCCGATGCCGGCAGCCGCCTGAACGGTTACGAGGTCGCAGAGAAGTTGTCGTTGGTCCTACGCGACGTCATTCCAGACGACGCATTGCTGGACGCAGCAGAGTCAGGTCAGCTCGACGACGACTCGGGCATCATGACGGTCGCCCAACAGATGCTGGACAGCCCCGACGCAACGGCCGTGATGCGAGAGTACCACGGTGAGCTGTTCGCTTTTAGCCGCTATGCTGCCCTGGAGAAGGACCAAGACAGCGTTCCCGAGTTCAAGCCAGAGATGAAAGCCGAACTCGAGGAGGCCGCTCATCTGTTCCTCGACGGCGTCTTCGAGAACGGTATGGGTCTGCGGGAGATCCTCACTTCTACCAAAGGCTACGCCAACTCGACGCTCGCAGAGTTCTACGGCGACGACGTTTCGGTGTCTGGTTCGGGTTTCCGAGAGGTCGAACTCGGACCGAATCGGCCGGGGTTCTTCACCCAACTTCCGTTTCTCATCGTCAACTCCGTGAACAGAATCCCCGATTCGATTCACCGTGGCGTGGCGTTGAACCTTCAATTGCTGTGCGCCGACGTTCCTTCGCCGCCGAACGTCCCGGCAGACCAAATCGTGCTTCCCCCTTACAAGGAAGGCCAAACGAACCGCGAACGCGTGACCGCCGGCACCGGTCCGGGGACGTGTGGTGCGGGTTGCCACTCGAGCTACATCAACCCACTCGGCTTCGGCTTCGAGAACTACGACGGTTTGGGAAAGTGGCGCGACGAAGAAGAGGGCAAACAGGTGGACGCCTCTGGAATCTACCCGTTCACCGACGGCACGGCAGAATTCGACGGGCCAGCAGATTTGATGAACAAGATTGCCAACGGAACCCAAGCGCACGATTGCTACGCCAAGCACATGGCCGGCTTCGTCCTGCAACGGGATCTCACCGAGCGTGATCGGGAGCTCGTCAAGATGCTCAGCAGTTCGAGCTCCGGCGCGTCCGGTTCGATCAAGGAAATGCTACTGGCAGTCGTGACCGACCCGGCCTTCACGACGCGCGCAGTAGGAGGTGCACAGTGAAAATCGGCTTTGCTCGCAACCAACGTACCCAAATCAACCGACGAGCATTCCTGCGTGGCGCAGGAACCGTCGCAATCGGCCTCCCGTTTCTGGAGAGCATGCCTTCGCGGTCAGCGTGGGCCGCATCGTCCGAGCCGGTATTCGGCCTCTACATCTGCCACACCTGCGGTATCGTCGCTGACAAGTTTTGGCCAGAAGCCACCGGCGCGCTGACGGCGCAAAGCATGGGCGGAGACGGAAAGGCCGTGGGGAAGCTCGCCAGCCACGCGGAGCGCTTGCTGCTGGTAAACGGCCTGCGTTTTCCGGGTGGCAACTCGGGCTGCGGCCACGCGCAGGGCATGTGCCAAGTCCTGACCGGCGCAGCATCCAACGGTGGCGGCGGCAACTCCGCAACGTCGACGGCTCCATCCGTGGACACCTACATCGCCGACGCGGTGAACCCATCTGGCCAAGAGCCACTGACGCTCTACGCCGGTATCAAGATCGGCTACCTCAACGAGCACATCTCGTTCAGCTCTGCGGGCAAGATCCGGTCGGCACAGGGCAACCCCTACGAGGCCTACAAGGACTTGGTGGGATTGGCACCATCGAGCCCGGTCGGTATGGCGGATCCGGCAGAGATGATGGCCGTCGTGGACGAGCTGTCGGTTCGCCGCAAGAGCGTCAACGACTACGTCATGGAGGAGTTGTCGAACCTCAAGGCCCAATCGGTGTTGAGCCAGGCGGACCGGGACCGCATCGACCGCCACTTGGACGGCCTGCGCGACCTCGAAGTCGGAATGCAGCAGCAGGGTCTGGTCGGCATGAGCTGCAATGCTGGAGCGCTCGACGAGGCCAAGTTCAAAGCCGTCAGCGGCAAGGAACGCCAAAACGGCATGCAAGAAGAAATCGCGATGCTGCAGGTCGAGCTCGTCGCATTCGCATTCAGCTGCAACCTCAATCGGGTTGCGACCCTGCAAATCGGCGATGGCACTGATTCGACGGTGTACGATGTGCCGAGCAACTCACGACGCTGGGGCTTGCACTACCTCAGTCACCGCACTCAGTCTGACGGCGCTGTAGGTAACGACCAAACGGCGAAGGATGCGCACTCGGAGGTCGACTTCCTGCGAATGGAGAACTTCGCAAAGTACATCGACATCTTCGGGTCCTACGCGACGGCCACCGGCAACCTGCTCGACAACGGCTACATGGTTTGGACCAATCACATCAACGACGGTCCTGCCCACAGCTTCAACAACATTCCCTACCTCATCGCTGGCAATGCCGGGGGTTACATCAAGCAAGGCGAGTACATCAATTTGGGCGGTGGTGGCGGTGGTGGCGGTTTTGGCGGCGGCGGCAGCGGTCCGACCAACGACACCCTGCTCGACACGCTCAAGACGGCGTCGGGCGTCGAGGGTGCTCAAGTCAACGCTGAGCTGGTCGTCGGCTGAGACCCGGCCTTCACGCAACGCGAGCCCACGCCGACTACACGTCGGAGTGGGCTCGGCTGCATTTGGAGAGTACGGTTCGGAGACGTTGGGGTTGCTCAATAGGGCAACTGGTGGCGTTCACCCGCGAACTCGACTTCCACGGAGAGGGGCCGAGAACCGAGTAACTCGGCGCTGCGCTCGTCGGGCTGGCCCCCCCCGACGAAGAGCGCAAATTTCCCCGGCTCGATGATGCGCCGCCCCTCGTCGTCGATGAGCGACAGATCCCGTGCGGTAACGACGAAGCCCACCGTCCGTGTTTGCTCCGGCTCGAGGTGGAGGCGACGAAATCCTCGCAACGAATGCAAGGGGACCACGCAGGACGCTTCCAGATCTCGTACGTACAGCTGAACGACCTCGTCGCCTGGAAGGCTACCGAGATTGGTCACGTCCACCTCGACGAGCAGTTCCTCGTCCGCTTCCAGCGACGAAGCCGAGACGCGCAGCTTGTCGTAGCCAAAACGCGTATAGGAAAGGCCGAACCCGAACGGATACAGCGGACTGGTTTCCGCGTAGCGATAGGTTCGACCCTTCATCGCATAGTCTTCGATCGGCGGCACATCCTCGATGCTCCGCGGAAACGTCACCGGGAGCCTGCCCGCAGGATTGTAGTCACCGAACAGAACGTCGGCGATGGCCGTTCCTGCGGTCTCGCCGGGATACCACGCATCGATGATGGCACCGACGTTGTCCTGCGCCCAGGACACGTCCATCGCGCTTCCAGCGATCAACACCAGCACAGTGGGTTTGCCCAACGCGACTACTTGCTCGAGCAACGGCTGCTGCATCCCTGTCAGGCTCAAGTCCAGCTTGTCGCCCCCCCCGACGGCGTTGCCCACGTCCGACTGCTCGCCTTCGATTTCGGCAGACAACCCCAAAACCAGAACCACCGCGTCGGCCATGGCTGCCACGCTGACAGCCTCGGAAAGGTTCGAACGGCGCCCCAGACCATCCGTTTTCGTCCCCGTTAGCTCGCAACCGTCCGTGTAGCACACTCGCGTGTGGGCCGAAACCGCGGCGCGAATGCCCTCGAGTGGGGTGACGACCTGCGTGGGAACGCCGAAGTAGTTGGCGATCAAAACCCGATCGTCGGCCGCATTGGGGCCGATCACGGCGATCGTCCCGAGCGCCTTGCTCAGTGGCAACGTCCCGTCGTTCTTGAGCAACACAATCGATTCGCGCGCAGCCTGCAACGCAAGTTGCCTGTGCTCGTCAGACGCGTTGACCTCATACGGAATTGTGGAAAACGGCACCCGCTCAGGCGGGTCGAACATTCCGAGACGAAAGCGTGCGGTCAACAGTCGAGCCACACAGATGTCGAGGTCTGCTTCGGTGAGCAGCCCTTGATCGACAGCTGATGGAATGTGCTCGTAGGTGCAACCACAATTGAGGTCACAGCCGGCTTTCACCGCAAGTGCAGCAGACTCCTCCGGTGATCGCGTCACCTGGTGGTTGTCGTGAAAGTCGCGCACGGCCCAGCAATCGCTGACCACATAACCCTCGAACCCCCACTCTTCCCTCAGGATCTTCCGCAGCAGGGTATCGCTGGCGCAGCACGGCTCACCGTTGGTGCGATTGTATGCGGGCATCACGCTTTGGGCGTCTGCCTCGCGAATGCAATCGAGAAACGCCGGCAGGTACGTCTCACGCATGTCTTTGACCGTGGCTATGGCGTCGAAGTGGTGCCGCTTCTCTTCGGGACCGCTGTGGACAGCAAAGTGTTTGGGCGTGGCAACCAACTTGAGATACTTGGGATCGTCACCTTGTAAGCCCTTACAGAAGGCCACTCCCAAGCGGCCGGTGAGATACGGGCACTCGCCGTAGGTTTCGTGGCCACGTCCCCAGCGCGGGTCTCGAAAGATGTTGATATTCGGACTCCAGAACGTCAGCCCCTTGTACATCCCACGGTCGCCGCGCCGCACGAACTCGTGGTGCTTCGCCCGGGCCTCGTCGGAGATGGCACACGCGACCTCGAAAAGTCGCTCCGCGCTCCACATGGCTGCCAAGCCGATGGCTTGAGGAAACACGGTAGCCACGCCTGCGCGCGCGACGCCGTGCAATGCTTCGTTCCACCAATTGTACTGGGGGACTCCGAGCCGCTCGATCGCTGGCGCCTCGTGCAACATCTGGGACGCCTTCTCCGTCAGGGTCATGCGAGACAGCAAGTCGGCAACACGCTCATCCAAGGGCAATTCCGGGTTCTCGAAGCGGTACTTTGGTCTGGACGGCACGATGTTTCTCAGGGTCCCGCGCTCGCGTACGATGCTCCGCACCACCCGGTCAACCATCATCGTCATCCCAAGCGCATGCGGGAGGATGTGTGTGCGCGTCGGATAACCTCAGCGTCAAGCTGCGGCGTCGGGGCAGCTATCAAAGCGACGCAGTGACGGTCACATCGGCAAGCGACGATAGCACACCGGCCAGGCTTCTTTCGGCACGCGGGCAGGTCGGGTTGTAGCAAGGGTGCTTCTTTGTAGCGGACCGGGGAGAGACCACACTAGGGTTCCGAAGCCATGTCAGGGATGACGGAACACCCGATGCCGGGAGAGGATGGCTACGAACTCTGGTTACGATACACACCAGTCAGCGACGCAACGTTGCGCGGCGAGTATCGAGCCATGCTGCGTCCAGCGAACGTCCTGGGCAATTCGCCGACCGCCTTGGTCACCCAGAGGGAGTTGAACTACGGTTTGGGTCGCCTCCTCGAACGCTCCACGGACCAGCCTAACCGTTCGACGGGCTCTGGGTTGATCGTCCTAACGCGAGCACAACTCAACAGCATCGCCGGAAACGTGGATGCCGTCGGCGTTGGCGAGACGGTGCTCGGCCCGCTGCGCGCGCTCGTCGAGCGGGAACTCGACGAAGCGGGTTCCGAAGGCTTCACCATTCAGCGCTGGCGGGGTCCGTCGGGATCGGGACTCGTGGTGGCAGCCAACTCCGACCAAGGCGCGATGTACGGCGCATTCCACTTGCTTCGTCTCGTTCAAACCCACACGCCACCGCAGCGCATGGCCACGACGACCGCGCCGCGGGTGGGGCTGCGCATGCTCAACCACTGGGACAATCTCGATCGTTCGGTCGAGCGGGGCTACGCGGGCTCATCGCTATGGGATTGGCATCTGCTGCCGGACTACGTGTCACCGCGCTACACCGACTACGCCAGGGCCATGGCGTCCATCGGGCTCAATGCCACGGCGTTGAACAACGTCAATTCGAACGCCCTGGTGCTGACCGAAGAGTTCCTGACCAAGGTCGCAGCGCTCGCCAACGAGCTGCGCCCCTACCACATACGCGTCTTCGTCAGTGCGCGCTTCAGCGCCCCGATCGAGCTCGGTGATCTACAAACCGCCGATCCCCTCGACCCGAACGTGCGCGCGTGGTGGGCGCGCAAAGCCGACGAGATCTACCGGCACATTCCAGACTTCGGCGGATTCGTCGTCATGGCGAAGTCCGATGGGCAACCGGGCCCACAGGACTATGGGCGAAGCCACGTCGACGGGGCCAATCTCCTCGCCGAAGCGTTGGCACCCCACGACGGTCTCGTGATCTGGCGCGCGTTCGTCTACGACCACGAGGTCCCCGAAGATCGCGCCAAGCAGGCATTCGACGAGTTCGTTCCCCACGACGGTCAGTTCGGAGAAAACGTACTGGTCCAAGTGAAGAACGGCCCGATCGACTTCATGCCACGGGAACCATTCCATCCGCTGTTCGGCGCGATGCCCAAGACGCCACTGGTCCTGGAGTTCCAACTGACTCAAGAGTACCTCGGGTTCGCCACGCACCTCGTGTACATGGCACCGCTCTTTCAGGAAGTACTCAGTTCAGATACCCAGGCGCGGGGCTCCGGCTCCACCGTGGGGCGGATCGTCGACGGTAGCCTCGAAGGGCACCAGCACTCCGCCATGACCGCCGTCGCCAACATCGGCACAGACCGCAACTGGTGCGGGCACCCATTTGCTGCCGCCAATTGGTACGCCTTCGGACGGCTCGCGTGGGACCATCGTCTGGATCCCGCTCGTATCGCCGAAGAATGGCTCCGCATGACGTTTACCAACAACGTCAAGTTCGTCGAGCCCGCCAAGCGCTTGATGATGGAGTCGAGGGAAACGTGCGTCAACTACATGACGCCACTCGGTCTGCATCACATCATGGCCGGGAGCCACCACTACGGCCCGGGCCCATGGCTTGACCAGGGGCGCCCCGACTGGACGTCGGTGTATTATCATCGCGCCGATCAGGAGGGCATCGGGTTCGATCGAACCAAAACCGGCAGCAATGCCGTCGCCCAGTACTCACCGGAAGTGCGCGCCCGCTTCGAGAACATCGGAACCTGTCCGGAAGAGCTGCTCTTGTGGTTTCACCACGTCCCGTGGGACTACCCGATGCGCACTGGCCGAACGCTCTGGGACGAACTCTGTCACCGCTACTACGCCGGAGCGGAAGCCGTCAAAGCCATGCAAGCGCAATGGGACCTGCTCGAACCGTTGATCGATCGAGCGCGGTTCGAACACGTCAAGGCGCTGCTCGCGATTCAGGCCAAGGAGGCACTGTGGTGGAGGGACGCCTGCGTGCTGTATTTTCAGACTTTTTCGAAGCGTCGCATCCCGCAAGTGCTCACCCCGCCCGACCGACCGTTGATGTACTATCGCAACGTGAAGCACCACTTCGTCCCTGGCAATTGACCACGCGCCTCCAGCTCGCGGCACGCTCGAGTCACCGCACCCGAGCCTGTTGCGTGTGACATTGCCACGACAGAACCCGCCCATGAAAACCACCGACGCCAAGGTCCTGGGATCGGTGTCGACGAAGAGCAGGCCGCCCGCACCCCGTGACAGCCAGCTTCGCTACCCGTCAACCGACTCGAAGATGGCACACTGTATCATTGGTAGTCGCTCACCACACGCCACACGAGCAACTTTCGACTCACGTCAAGCGCTCCACCGCGCAGATCACCCCACGCAGCTCTGCTAGCCCCTTGAGCCGCCCCAGCCACGAGTACCCCGGCAGCTGGGCGATGTCCCCGTCGAGCGTGTGGCCGTGATCGGGGCGCATCGCGATGGGGAACGGCATGCCGGACGTCGCTCGTCGTCGTTCCTCACCGACGAGCACTCGCACCAGCTGAACGAGATCTACATCGCCATCGAGGGGGTCTGCTTCGGTGAACGATCCATCAGGCTCGTTGTGCACGGTGCGCAGGTGGGCGAAGTGGATTCGCTGGGCGAAACGCTCTGCCATGGCAACAACGTCGTTGTCGACACTCGCTCCGAGCGACCCCACACACAACGTCAAGCCGTTGGCCGGGCTCGGCGCCTCGCGAAACAATCGTTCGAAATCGGCGAGGGTGCTGGCAATTCGGGGCAAACCGAGCAGCGGGCGGGGAGGGTCATCCGGATGAATGCACAGACGGACCCCGAGACGTTCAGCCGTGGGCAGCACCACGCGCAGGAAGCTCACGAGACGGCCCCGCAACGTTTCGGCATCGACTCGACTCCACCGCGACAGTTCCCGTCGCATGCTTTCGAGGGAGTGCCCCGCTTCGTTGGCGCCGGGAAGTCCTGCGGCGACGTTGGTAACGAGCAAACGTTTGTCTTCCTCGTTCATTCGCTCGTAGACCGCACGAGCGCGCTTCAACGTACCTTCGTCGTAGTCGTCGGATGCACCTGTTCGCTGCAATAAATGAACATCGAACACAGCCCACTCGACGGCATCGAAGCGCAGGCTCCGACTCCCATCGGCGGCGCGCCACGACAGCTGCGTTCGAGTCCAGTCGATCACCGGCATGAAGTTGTAGACCACGACGTCAATCCCAGACTCGGCGAGATTCTCCAAAGACGTAACGTAGTTGTCGAGGTAGTGCTCGGCCCCGGATAGCCCCAGCCGGACGTCGCTGTGAACCGGTAGGCTCTCGACGACGTCCCAGCGCAGCCCCGCCGCCGCGATCAGGGCCTGGCGGTGAGCGATTTCTTCACGCGACCACACCTCCCCCACCGCGACGTGATGTAGCGCCGTGACCACGCCGCTCGCCCCCGCCTGGCGAATCTTCGTCAGAGAAATGGGATCTTCGGGACCGAACCAGCGCCACGTCTGCTTCATCCAACGGGGTATCCCACGCCAGCGATCGCGACGCCACGACGCACCCTTCCCCGGTCCTTCGCAAGCGCTCCTTCGAAGCCGCCGCCTGGCCTGCGCGTGTCGACCCGGCTCGAAATCCTTGCCAGCGGGGCCGTTGACTTCGCACACTGGCGAGACTGATGGCTTCTCCACTGGGCTTGCGCCTTCTCTCCTTCTTGGGCTTGTTCGTACTGCTCGGCGCCGCGTGGCTGATGGGGAGCGAACGACGGCAAATCCGCTATCGCCCGGTCGTTTGGGGCGTCGCGCTACAGCTGCTGTTGGGGCTGGCAATCCTCAATCCAGCTCTGCAAGGCGTCTTCTTCGATGCCACGGACGGGTTGATTCGGCGTCTGCTCTCGTTTTCCGAAGCGGGCGCGACCTTCGTGTTCCAAAGCATCGAGCCTCACCAGATCCTCGACATGAGCGGCGCCCCCCAGACGGTGATTGGACGCATCTCGCCTCCCGCCAAGACCTTCGCGTTTTGGATCTTGCCGACGATCATCTTCTTCTCCAGCCTGATGGCCATCTTGTACCACCTGCGCGTCATGCAGCGCGTGGTCGCTGGGGTAGCGTGGGTCATGCGCCGCACGATGGGCGTGAGCGCGACTGAATCGTTGGCCACCGCGGCAAACATCTTCATCGGACAAGTCGAGGCGCCGTTGGTCGTTCGCCCTTACGTGCAAACGATGACCCGCTCGGAGTTGTTCGCACTGATGACCGCCGGGTTCGCCACGGTTGCCGGCGGCGTGCTGGCGGCTTACGTGGGTTTCTTGCGCAACGTGCCGGGTATCGCCGGTCACTTGGTGACAGCCTCGATCCTTTCCGCCCCCGCCGCACTCGCGATCGCCAAAGTGATGGAACCCGAGACCGAGCCGGCGCACGAGGGGCAAGACGTAGCCGTTGCCGAGGAGCCAGCGACGGTCAACGTCTTCGAGGCGGCAGCGCGCGGGGCGAACGAAGGAGCCAAACTGGCGATCGGGGTTGGCGCGATGTTGATCGCTTTCGTCGGCTTGATCGCCATGGCCGACGCAGTGCTCGGTTTGGTGGCGCTCGGTGGCGAGCCGCTGAGCCTCTCGCGGATCCTGGGCTGGTTGTTCTCTCCCGTTGCTTTCGTGATGGGCGTCACCTGGGAGGACTGCGCCACGGTCGGGCGCCTACTAGGTGAGAAGCTGATCCTCACCGAGTTCATCGCGTACGTGCACCTCGGAGAGCTCGTCAACGCGCCCTCTCCAGCTCTGAGCCCGCGTTCGACGGTAATTGCCAGCTACGCTCTGTGCGGATTCGCCAACTTCGCAAGCATCGGTGTGCAGCTCGGCGGACTCGGCGGTATCGCCCCACAGCGGTTGCCCGAATTGGCAAGCCTCGCCTTGCGAGCGATGATTGGCGGCTCGCTCGCCGCTTTCATGACCGGCTGTATCGCGGGTCTATTCATTTGAACTCCAAGAGTTGTTCTGCCGCGAGCAATGGTCACTCGGGATGAACGAGATCGGTGCGCCCAATGACGACCGTACCGGGGCTGACTCTGACGGTCGTATTTGCGTGCACGGCGTGCAGCAGCAGCCATCGCGAGCCACCAGACGAAACCGCCCACGCCACCCCGCCAGACCCGGACGCCTCGATTGTCCTCTTCGACTCGGGGATCCGACAAACCACAGGTGATTCGGGCCCCGACTCCGGACCGAGCCACTTCGCAACCCTCGACGCAGGGCTGCCTCGCGACGCGGCGATCGACCCGGGGCGCTTCCGGCGCCAGCCGACACGGATGGACGCGGCGACGTTGCCGTCCGTCGATGCCTCGGTAGACGACCACCGCGACGCGGGCAATGATCCGCCGGCAATCGATGCGGGGCCGCCCGACGTCGACGCCAGCGCGAACGATGCCGGGCCGAAGGCTCGCCGCGTGTTCGTCACCAGCAGCTTCTACGACGCCGCTCTCGGTGGTATCGAAGGGGCCGATCTGCTGTGCACACAGCACGCCGCAGCAG
The DNA here is from genome assembly GCA_003235365.1 of Deltaproteobacteria bacterium. Lineage (GTDB taxonomy): Bacteria > Myxococcota_A > Polyangia > Polyangiales > Polyangiaceae > SZUA-265. The sequence continues at coordinate 15,959 of QJWJ01000513.1, read as the reverse complement.
CGGGTTTGACGGGCGCGTTCCGGGCGTGGTTGTCGACGGCGGCCGATCCCGTCGCCAACCGCTTCCCCCATGACGACGTCGCCTACGAGTTACTCGACGGCACATCGGTCGCGAGCAGTTGGGACGATCTCGTCGACACGACGTTAGCCTCCGCCATCGCGGTCGACGAGTTCGTCGAACCCGCGACTGGCGACGTCTGGACGGGCACGCTCGCCGACGGTAGCGGCTACCCGACTGACTGTGACGGATTTACGAACAGCAGCGCCGGCAACGCTCTGTGCGGCAGCAGCGGCGCGGCGAGTCGACTGTGGACGGAAAACCTCGTCCCCACCTGTTCGACGCGCTTGCGACTGTACTGCTTCGAACGATGACACGCCGACCGCCGAGGCGCACCAAGGTGTCGCCCAGCACGCGCCAGGCGTCGGACTCACGCCGCCTCATCCTCGAGACGACGTCTCAAAGACTTACGCGCGCGATGTAGTCGGCTCATGATCGTTCCGACGGGAACGCCCAACTGCTCGGCGGCGTCCCTGTACGGCATCTCCGCGACGTCGACCAACAGCAGTACTCGTGCGAACTCTTCGGGGAGCTCGGCCAAGCACGCTTGCATGCCAGGTGACAACGCCTCCACGACAGGCCCGGTCGAGGCCTGAGTCCAGAAGCACGGATCGCCGCCGAGGGCCGTCAGCAGCGCGCGCTCTCGCCCGCGACGTCGACACTGACTGACGAACACGCTGTACATCACCTGCGCGAGCCACGCTCGAAGGTTGCTACCTGGAGTGAACGTCGCCTCGAATCGCAACGCGCGTAGCAACGTGTCCTGAACGAGATCCCGCGCTCGCTCGGGATGGCGGGTGAGCTGGAGCGCGCGAGGAAACAGCTGCGGTGTGACGTCCTGCAGCTGGGCGCGAAACCCCGCTCCGCCCTCGATGAGGGTCAGCGTGGGCCGTTCGCATTCGTCTGACTCGAAGTGAAGTGCAGCTTGCATGCTTCCACTCCTACGCAAGCCACGTGCCAGGCGACCGAGATCGCTAACCATTCGAATTTGTTGGATGTTCAATAGCCGGTTGGCGGGGTGAGGCGTGTCATTCTGTCAGCACCCCGAGTCTCGCTGACAACAAGTCGGGCACAGCGGACGCCCTGACGCGGGCGAAACGTCAGCGCGATCGTCAATCCGATGCGGCCACGACGGACCACGATCCTGGATTTTGGGGGTTGCCGACACTGACCGTCATCAGTCGCGCCTCACCCTGCTCGTCCGAAAGCGTCGCGCAGGATGGATTGCACTGCGGCGCCTCGCCGGTACCCTCTCACGCGCTCACGTCGGCGATCGCCCGCGGAATGCGGTCGGCGATCTCGTGGGCGAGCATGCCGCACGTCGTCTGATGTTCGACGGACCAAAGCTGCGCGGCGTGACCGTGGAGCCACGCAGCGCAACTGGCTGCATCCATGGGCGACGAGTGCACGGCCAGCGCGGCAACCAGTCCCGTCAAGACGTCCCCAGCTCCGCCCACCGCCAGGGCAGCGTTCCCCGACGTGTTCACCCGCACGCGCTGCCCATCGCTCACCAACGTGTGCGCGCCCTTGAGCAACACCGTCGCTCCGGTCAGCATCGCCAACCGCTTGATGCTCCCGTACCGATCGGCCTCGACTTGCTCGGCGCCGGTGCCCAACAAGCGCGCCGCCTCGGCGGGGTGAGGCGTGAGAATCAAACGACCGGCGGCTCGCGCGAGCTGCTCGGCTCGGCCCGCGAAGAGATTCAGCGCGTCGGCGTCCAACACCAAGGTTCGATCCCACTCGGCCACCAACGCCTCGACCAGCTTGCGCGCGACGGCCCCGGTACCCAGCCCTGGCCCTACGGCAACGACGTCTTGCCGGCTGACGGCGACCTTCAACTCCGCAACGGGATCGTCCGTCCCGATGCGCGTGGTCATCGTCTCCAACGTCGAAGCGTCGAGCGCGTCTGCGGCCTCGGCGGTGGTGGCAACGGCCACCAGCCCGGCCCCCCCTCGATGCGCTCCGCGCGCCGCCAACCGCGCCGCTCCAAGCATGCCCACTGACCCCGCCACCAGCATCACCCGGCCAGCATCACCCTTGTGCGCTGGGCGCCGACGCTCCCGGAGAACGGCAGCCGCATCCGACGTTTCGAAGGTGTCTGCGTCCGCGGCGCCCCTGAGCAACGGGGCAATCCCCACGCCGATGTCGACCACGTGCAGTCGGCCGCAGTGCGCAGCACCGTTGGGCGTCATCAATCCGCACTTGAGCGCTGCAAAGGTCGCCGTCAGCCGCGCGCGAATCGCCACACCCAGCGTCACACCCGTGTCGGCATCGATCCCGGACGGAATGTCTAGGGCCAGTACGGGCAAGTCGAGGCCATTGATGAAACGGATTACCGAAGCCAGTCGTCCTTCGACGACGCGGGACAATCCGGTACCGAACAAGGCATCCACGACGACTCCAGCACCACTGACCGCGCCGGCGAGAAGCGAGCAGTCATCGGATTCGTCGAGCACGATCGCACCGCCCAACGCGCGATAGGCAGCAGCGTTGATGGCCGCGTCGCCTCGGAGCGCCCCGGTCGGCGTCGTTGCCACGACTCGCACCGACCGGCCCAACGTCAACAACCGGCGGGCGACCACGTAGCCATCGCCGCCGTTGTTGCCCGAGCCGCACACGACGACGACCGGATGGTCGCCAAAGTGCTCGACGAGGAGCTCACACGCCCCGCGGCCCGCGTTCTCCATCAACACGAGCCCGGGGATCCCGAGCTGTTCGATGGCTACACGGTCCAGCTCGCGACTGCGCCCACGACTGAGCACCGGCTTCATCGTTCATCCCTCACTCGGCGGGCGTAAACTCCCAATCGGCACCGAACGCGCCCCCCTTCGGCGTCGGCAACGCTTCGCCACCCGGCCCGTCACGACGAACCACGAGCGTGTGCGCCGTCGCCACGTCCTCGTTTTCTCGCGACACGACGCTGATCACGTTCATGCCGGGCTCCAGCTCGACCTCCTGATCGAAGCTCATCAACTTCTGGTCGGTGCCATTGCGATTGGACTGGTAAAACACCTTCTGCGAGCCGACGAAGATGTACGTATCGAGCACCTGATCTCCGTCTGCAGCCTTGCCCATGATGCGCACCTTGTCACTGCGCGTCGCAAGACTGGCAGGCTGAACCTCGATCAGTGGAGGCGAATGCGTCATCAGCGGCTCGAATTGGATTCGTTCGGCGCCGCCCCCGGCATCGCTGAGCTGCTTGGTCTCGACGAAACCGAATCGATCATCGCCGAGGCTGACCTTGGTGAACTCGCCAAACGACCCGAGCCGCTTGACGACCGAACCGGGCTGCAGCGCTCCGACCGCAATTGCCGAATGCAGTGGTTGGGTCAGCACCCGAACGCGCGCCCCGACTTTGCTCGAGCCATTGCCAGCAACGACCTGCAATCCGTTCTTGACGATCGGGATGGAGATCTTCTCGCTAGCCGTGGCGCGCAGGTCCTCGTCGATCACGCTCACTTCGACCTTTGCGAAGTCGTCCGAGAGCGTATCGAGAACGTCGAAGGTAAACGCAACCCGACGCGTGTCGCCCGGATTCATGTTGGAAATGTCGAAGCGCCCTGCGTGAAGTAACAGTCCATCGCCCGTGAGGTTGCGCAGGTACGCCTGCGTCGTCATCGACTTGCCTTTGCCGATGTTCTTCACGTCCAAGTATAGGGTCATGCCCTCGCCCCGTGATACCTGACCGTCGCCGTTACCCGCACGATTGTCGACGAGCTGGTAGGTGTACGAGAAGATGGGATCTTCCAGTTGATGCACCGTGGGTCGCAACTCGGCTTCGGCAGGTGCAGCGCTACCGTCTGCGGTAAAACGCACCTTGACGACGTCCTGACGAGTTGGGGCGTCCGTCGGGATCTTGCACTCACGCGGAGCGTCCACGGGCACCGGTTTGGACGAACCAGGTTTACGCCCTTGAATCCGACAGAACCCGAGGGGCGACTTGGCCGTCACCGTTTGCCCCGGATCGACCTTGCCGAACAACAGCTCCTTCTCGTCGTAGTAACCGCTGTCGCTCTTCGTCAGCGCTCGCAGCTGGTACACGGGCTCGGACGAGTTGTTCGTGACGCTCACCTCGAGCGTCACGGGCTGCCCGGCCTCGACGGTGTCGCCGGGCCGGTCCGTCTTCACTCCAACGGCGAAGTTCTCAGCGGTGACCGTCGACACCGGTGTTGCAGGGCGGCTACTCCAATCGATCCCGAGCTGCTGCAAGTCCTTGGCGATCGACGACAACTGAGCCTCTTGCTCTTGCTCGATGAACGTCGACGTCGCTTCGAGCTGCTCCAAGCGACGCTTGCCCCGGGGTAGCCGCTTGACCAAATCGCGAGCAAAACGGATAGGCAAGTCCAGGTAGAATTCGTCGCGCATCGACCCCCACTCGCGCATCTCGGCACGTTCGCTCTCGGGCAGGTTGTAACGCAGTGTCACCCACGGACGATCAGTGCTGCGCGCGGCGCTGTTGGTCAGGCTGCGCTCGAGCTCGCGCTCGCTGAAACGCCGTTCCGGCCGGTACAAGTCCATCTCCAACGTGTCCGCCGTCATCGGGTCGAGTTCGACGTCGGGGGTGACGCCGACCCCCTGAATGGAGATGTCGCCGGGGGTCAGGTACTGCGCAACGGTGAGCTTGAGCGCGGCCCCTTGCGCGATCGACGAAAATACGAGCTGGACCGATCCTTTACCGAACGTCGTGCGACCGACGATCACGGCGCGGTCGTGATTCTTCAAGGCGCCGGAAACGATCTCGCTGGCGCTGGCCGACGAACCGTCGACCAAGACCACGACGGGGTAATCGGGTTCGGTCCCCGCCCGCTGAGCGCGCTTCTCGTCGCGCCCTTCGGAGCTGCCGACCGTGGAAACGATCACTCCTCGTGATAGGAAGGTGTCCGCGACCTTCGCCGCCTGGTCCAGCAACCCACCGGGGTTGTCGCGCAGGTCCATGACCAACCCCTTGATGCCTCCCGGAGCACGTCGGAACTGCGCCAGCGCGTCTTGGAGTTCATCGGCCGTGCTCGCTTGAAACTGGCGCAAGCGCACGTAGCCGATGCCCGGCTCCAGCTCGCGCTGATCGACACTCTTGATCTTGATGATCTCGCGAACGAGCTTGAACGGGCGAGCGCCCTTCCAGCCTTCTTTGCCATCGCGCTGGACCCAAATGGTCACGTCGGATCCGGGTTTGCCTCGCAGCCTGCTCACTGCGTCGTCGAGCGGCATGTTCATCGTCGACTCGTTGTTGATCTTCAAGATTCGATCGAGTCGTCTCAACCCGCTGCGCCACGCCGGCGTGTCGGGCATCGGTCGCATCACGGTCAGCATTTGATCTCGGATGGATATCACGATGCCGAGCCCACCGAAGTGACCTGACGTCGACAGGTTCATTTCACGGTAAGCGTCGGGACTGAGAAACACGCTGTGGGGATCGAGCGTCTGCAAAATGCCGTTGCAGGCCGCGTACTCGACCTGTTCGAGTTTCACCTCCGTGTGCTCCAGGTGCTTCTGCAGAAATGCAAACACCTCCCTCAATCGAGCAGAGACGTCCCAAGGTCCCTGGACGTTGTCGACGCGAAACTCGCGTTCCTCCGTATCTACTCTGACGCGCACGCTCGGCGATCGTTCGTCGTGCAGCACGATCACCTGAGCCACCTCTCGCTGCACTTGGTTGAGGGCGCTGAGGAACATCTGCCGCGGCTTGACCCGAGTCGGGTCGACGTACTTGCCTCTGATCTTCTTGAGCGTCTCGTTGACCGCGACGAGTTGGGTCAAGTCGTAGGGTTGATCCGCAGCTGGTTCGCCAGTAACGGCGTGGGCAGCTCCGAGACCCCGCCACAATCCGCCTGAACCGAACTTGAGAGCAAAGTGGGATGCAAGCCAGGCGAAGCTCAGAATCGCCAGAAGTCGCGTGGAACGTTCGAGTAGACGCATTGCGCGTCAGTATAGTCGTCTTGCGCCAGACCGACAGGAAGCGGGCTATGTCGTGCGGTTGCCGACGCCTGGCCCGCTGACCGGTGGTGTCACTGGGAGGCCGAAGCTGGAGGAGGCAACGGCTTGACGGGGGACGTCTTCTCGTCGCGGGCGATCGAGTAGCGGACGAGGGCGCGCAGCACTTCGTTGCGCTGCACGTTGCCCAACAGGACCTTCAAGTCCTCGTAGACGGAGGGGTCGACCATCAGCGCACCGAGTGTGCCCTTGCCCTCCTTGACGCCACGGACCATGACGCGGAGATCTCCGGTGATCGCCGCCAGATCCGACATGGCTTTCTCTGCGTCCCCCTCTTCGCCGCCACCGTACAACAGGTTCTTGGCGAGGCCATCGCCTTCGCGAATGCCTTGAAGCGTTTGCGCGACCTGTTCGGCGGCGTTGCCGATCTGCTGCAACGACCGGGTTCCCTCTTCGCCGTAGATGACCTCGTGAGCGAACCCAGGCCCTTGATTGACCCGCGCTACCGTCTTGTCGAGCTGCGCAATGAGATGAGTCATCTGCCCCGAGGCGCGCTCGAGGTTGGCTATCGCCTTCGAAAGGCGTTCGGCTTCCGCCTCGTCGCGCAGCAGGCGCGGGACGTAGCCTTCCCCGCGGTCGAGCGTCTCGAGGATGTTGCGTGCGGAGCGCACGCTGGTCGCGACGTCCTCGCGAAAATCTTCGCCAGCGAGGGTGCCGCTCGTCTTCTCGAGATTGCCGAGCACACTGTCTGCCTTCTCGCCGAGCATCTCGACGCGCGCCAGCAGACCTTGTTGCTGAGTGCTGGGGATCATCGAGCCCTCGGGCAGCGGATCCTTGCCCACCGAGCCTTTCGTGATCGCGATCAACTTGTCACCGAGCATGCCCTTGGGGGCAACTGCGGCGCGGCTGTCGGTTCGAATCCGGCGTGCTTCAGATCGCACGATCGCCAACTGAACGATCACTTCCGACCGCGACTCGTCCTCGGGGTATTCGACCGCTTCCACGTGACCGATGTTCACGCCACCCATCAGCACGGGGGCGCCGGTTCCCAGCCCTTCGACGTCGTCGAACTCCGCCCGATAGATGGATTTGGTCTCGAATAGTCGGTTGGAGCGCCCGATCATGAACACCATCATCGCGCTCACCAAGGCCCCAATGACCACGAACGCGCCAACCTTCACTTCTGTACGAATCGCCATCGGCGAGTGAAACGTAACTCGAAATTGCCAACAGCCAAATCGCCGAATGTACGCGCGAGTATGCGTAGCAGCCTTCGCGCGGCAATCCGGCGCAACACCACGGGCAGAACCGTGTCACTGCGCTCGCAGCCAACAACGGATTCCGCGTCGTTCTTCCGGGTTTGCATCGGGGATTTCGGCGTTGACACCTACGCTGCGCCTATCGGGTTTCACGCGCTCCGAACGACGGGCCGCCGACGTCGCAGGGAATCCCACCCGACGGAATGCGCCCGGACACCGGTCGAGCGCCATCCCGACGACGGCAGCTCGACGCCCTCACTCGCTCGGGGCGACGCCAGCACACAGTGCCCCAAATGCGGAGGGGACTACGCGTTGAGCAACGTTTCGACGTCTTCCTTCACGGGCGCGCGCCCCTCGATGAAGTCAGCGACGCGGGGGTCGGTGCAGTGACGAGCTTCGTCGACGGTTCCGGTGAAGATGATCCTTCCGCCATGAACCATCGCGATCCTTTCGCTGATCGCAAACGCGCTGCGCATGTCGTGGGTCACGACGACGCTCGTGATGTTGAGGCGCTGACGCAGCCCGGTGATCAGGTGGTTGACGCGCGCAGTATTGATCGGATCGAGACCCGTCGTTGGCTCGTCGTACAAGACGACCTCAGGGCGCAAAGCGATGGCGCGCGCGAGCGCCACACGCTTGCGCATCCCGCCGGACAAATCTGCCGGGTTCATTTGCTCGATACCGGGCAACCCGACGAGATCCAACGCCCACGCCACGCGGTCTTTGACGTCGTTCTCATCCATCTTGTGATGAAAGTGCTCGTGCAGGCCATACGCGACGTTCTCGAACACGCTGAGTGAGTCGAACAACGCGCCCGCCTGAAACAGCATGGCGATACGTTGACGAAGTACCGCCAACTCCTCGGCGCCCATGCGCGTGACCTCTTTGCCGTCGAAGTAGATCTCCCCCGAATCCGGCTTGAGCAGCCCGATGAGCATTCGCAACATCACGCTCTTGCCGACCCCTGAACCGCCGAGGATCGTGAAGCCGACGCCGCGCTCGATCCGCAGATTCAGGTCTTCGTAGATGACCTTCGGACCGAAAGCCTTGGTGACCCCGCGAAACTCGATCAACGCTGCCATCTACATTGGCTTTGCCAAAAGTGTGCGACCAGTGCAAGAGCAGCTCGCCTTCCCATGACGTTGTGCGGCGTTTGCCCGTCGGAACCCACGGTCCTGACGCGACCGGGCGAGTTCGTAGCCTGGGCGCCGTGAGAGCAGCCCCTCGGATTCAACTGTGTGCCATCGGGATGACACTGTCGACGAACAGCTCGGCTGTCGTGACGCCGCGAAACGTATTGCGTCTCAGGTCGCCACGAACACGAACGGTCCCAACCAGCTGCTCCAGCTCGTCGGCGAGATTGATCGCAAAACAGTCGAGTGTTCGCCCGCCGACATCGAGCTGCATCTTCACGTGGCCCGAGCCGACCACTTTGGCGAGCTCGACCGTTCCGGTCACTTCGAGTTTCGGGCGGGGATTATCTGGTCCGCACGGCTCGAGCCGGTCGAGATCGCGCAGCACGTGATCGGGCGAGTCCCCGGGCTGGAGCATCGCGATGGGCGCCCCAGTCTCGTCCGTCACGGGCGGGCCAAGCGCCTCCACGGCTCGTTCGAACGCATCACGAAACGCATCGAGGTTCTCGAGGGTCACCTCGAACCCTGCCGCGGCCTGATGCCCCCCGAAACGTTCCAGCACGTCCGTCGATGCACTGAGCGCGTCGAACAGCCTGACCCCGCGCGGGCCGCGAACTGAACCGCGACCGTGCCCGTCGGTGAACCCGGCAACGGCCACGGGACAACCGAATTGCTCGGCGAGTTTGCCTGCCACGATACCGACGATGCCGTGGTTCCAATGGGGCTTGCCCAGCACGATGGCGCTGCGCTCGGCATATCCGAAGCTTTCGATGTCGCGAAGCGCCTCAGCCAGCATCGCGTCTTGTTCGTCCCGGCGTCGTTGAGTCACGGCCGCAAGCTCTGCTGCGACGACCGAGGCGCTGCTCTCGTCTGCGGCCAGCAGCAACTGCAACGCGAGCGTCGGTGAGCCCATCCGACCCGGCGCATTGAGCTGCGGCGCGATGCGGAACGACACGTCACGTGCCGTCAGGGGACCGGCCAGCGAAACGTTGGAACCAGCCAGCAGCGCACGCAGACCCGGCCGCTGCGCTTGGGCCAACATCGCGAGCCCAGCACGCACCAACGCGCGATTGTCTCCATCGAGCGGGGCGACATCGGCAATCGTGCCGATGGCCACCAGATCGAGCCAACGCTTCACGTCGAGTTCGACGCCGAGCTCCGCTCGCACGGCTGCAACGACCGACAGTGCCAGGCCGCACGACGCCAAGCCCTTGTAGGGAAACCCACACTCGGGACGGTGTGGGTTGAGGAAGGCCAGGACCGGCAACGGCTCATCCGGAACCAAGTGGTGGTCGATCACCACGACGTCGATTGCGGCCTCTTTCAGCTGAGCCAAGCTGGGATGATCGGACGACCCACAATCGCACGTGATCACCAATCGCGGCTCGAGCGTGCGGATGTTCGAAAGCGCTCGGGCAGAGACACCGTACCCGCCTTCGAACCGACTGGCCAGAAGCGGTTCGACGTTGCCACCGAGGATGCGCAGCGCCTCGGTCAAGATCGCCGTCGCGGTGATGCCGTCACAGTCGTAGTCACCGAAAACGACGATGCGCTCCTTGGTGCGCAATGCTTGGGCGATCCGCCGGGCCGCGTCGAGACGACCGACCATGGCGTCCGGGCGCGTGAGGTGTGAGAGGCGCGGCTCCAGGAATCGCCCCGTGTCGTCGTTGCACGCCCAACCGCGCGACAGCAACCAGCTGGCAACCGTGCCGGACACGCCGAAGCGTCGTTGCAAGTCTCGCGCGGAGTCGACTGGCGCAGGCGTCGGCTGGAGCACGGACATCGTCATGCTCGAACGATACCCGAATTCGCCTGCGGCCGACCGAGAATCTCGGTCGGCGCGGAACGACGGCGATCTAATTCGGCGAGCACGATTGTCGGGCAGTCGTTCAGGCCCCCGTCTGGTCAGGCCCGAAAAGACGCCCCTGTGGCAGTCGCTTCCACGACTCCATTCTCTGTTGCATCGAACGAGCGTTCGCGAATCGCGAACGCTCATTTTAGGTAGCAGCAGCCGTTCAAGGGTCGACGGCGCGCCGCAATCAAACCACTGCTTCGGCCTTCTTCGGGCGGACGCCACCCGACGCCTTCTTGCGGGGCACGACCTTGCCGAAGAACTTGCGATCGAGCCAGAACGTCAGCGGCAACGCGACGTAGATCGACGAATAGGTACCCAGCAAGATGCCGGTGATCAGCGTGAAGGCGAAGTCCTGCAACGCGCCGGTGCCCCAGTAGAAGAACGCCATCATACTGATGATCGTCGTCCCCGAGGTCAGAACGGTGCGGTTGAGCATCTCGCTCAAACTGACGTCGATGATACGCGGAAAGCTGGTGCCACGGAGCTTGCCCAGGTTCTCGCGCACACGATCGTAGACGACCACGGTGTCGTTGACCGAGTAACCCACGATGGTCAGCAACGCGGCAACGGTGGTGAGGCTGATTTCCTTTTGCAGCAGGATCAACACGCCAATCGTCACGAACGAGTCGTGAATCAACGCGATGACCGCGCCGGGCGCGAACCGCAAATCGAAGCGGAACGCGATGTACACCATGATGAATACCAGGGCGATCACGATGCTCTTGATGGCCGCGTCACGCAGCAACGCGCCAGCCTTCGGACCAACCCACTCGACCCGCAGCGGGTGAGCGGGCACGACTTGCTCCCCGAGCTCCGCTCGCAAGCCATCCATCAATTGATCGCCCTTGCTCTTGAGCTGGATCTCGACGCGGTTCTCGCGAGCGTTCTGCAGCGACGGATTGTTGTCTCCGTCACGCAACGAGACACCGCCCACGCCGCCAGCGAGGGCCTGACGGATGCCGTCGAGATCGGGCGTATCGCGATATCGCAGCGTGATCTTGTCGCCACCCGGGCTGAACTTCACTTCGCTCGCCTGCTTGGCCTCGGGGCAGCGCGTCGCGTCGAGATTGTCACCGAAGCAGAGTGCACTTTCGATCTCGAGGCGCTCTTCAGGGGTGATTGACGACACTTCCCGAACGCGAATGAGGAAGCGATTGGGATTCTCTTCGTCGTTGACGCGGATCACGTCCGGGCTCGAAAACCCCGCACGTTCGACGGCATCGCGGATGTGGTCGTCGGTGACGGTGCCCGAGAACGCCAACTCGACTTCGGTACCACCCTTGAAGTCGGTACCCATGTTGGGGCCGGGCGGCGCGAACACACCGACGATGGAGGCGATCACCAACACGGTGCTGACCACGGCCCACAGCTTTCGCTGGGCCATGAATCCATAGACTTTTCCGATGGGAAACAGCTGCATGATATCAACCTATGTCCAGTTTCGCCGTGCGGTTCATGTTCCGTACCCACAGGTCGAAGAGCAAGCGCGACACCACGACACCGGTGAACATGTTGGTGACGACACCAACCATCAGCGTCAGGGCGAAGCCCTTGATCGGCCCGGTCCCGAACTGCGCCAACACGACTGCGGAAATCAGCGTGGTCAAGTTGCCGTCCACGATGGCGCTCAGCGCCTTGCCATAGCCGAGTTCGACCGCCGCCCGCGGGCTGCGCCCTTCGCGCAGTTCGTCGCGGATGCGCTCGTTGATGAGCACGTTGGCATCCACGCTCATACCGATTGTCAGCGCCAAACCCGCGATGCCGGGTAAGGTCATCGACGCACCGAAGGTGGCGAGGACGGCGAGCTGCAGACACAGGTTGAGCGCCACGGCCGTGTCGGCGATGAAGCCAGCGCGACGGTAGTAGAGCACCATGAACGCCACCACCAAGATACCGCTGACCAGGGCACCCCGGACGCCGAGGTTGATCGAGCTCTCTCCCAGCGATGGACCGATGTGCTGTTCGTTCGAGGGAGTGATCGGTGCCGGCAGCGCGCCGGAGCGCAGCACGAGCTCCAACTTGCGAGAGTCGCGCAACTGAGTCTCAGGGTTGCCAGAACCCATCGTGATGCTCGCGTGACCACCGGGGATCCGCGCCTGAATCACCGGTGCGCTCTCGACGCGGTCGTCGAGAATGATGGCGAAACGACGTTTGATGTTCTCTCCGGTGATCGTCTCGAAGATCGAACCGCCAGCGTCGGTAAAGGTCAGAGCCACGTACCAACCGCCCATCGACGACTGACTCTGGTCGGGCGTTGCGCGCGCATCACGAATCAAGTCGCCGGTGATTTCGGCGCGCGACTTGAGCATGTAAGTACGCCAGCCGACTTCGACCTCTTGGCCCGTGTCCTCGTCGGTGCTGGTCAACAACTCGTAGCCCAGCTCGCGATCTGGAGGTAGTTCGAGCGTCTCCGTCCACGCCTTGAAGCGTGCGAGCGAATCCTTGCTCGTCTCACCGTCCTTCTGATCGATGAAGAGGTAGGTCGTGCTCTTGCGGATGGGGTCGCCGTCGGAGTCTTGCCCCACGGAAACGGTCTCGGCTCGGAACTCGATGTCTTCCGGCTTCTCGAGGGTCGTGTCTTGGCTGAGCTTCGTGAGAAAGTCGTTCTCGTCGTCGAGGAGTTTGAACTCGAGCCGCGCCGTTTGGCTGATGATCTCGCGAATCTCGTCGAAGGTCGATTCGTCCTGCCCAGGCACCTCGACGATGATGTCCTCGTCGCGGGTCGAAACCGCCGCTTCGCGCAAGCCCAGCTCGTCGACGCGGCGCAGGATGATCTCCTTGGCCTGCGCCACGGCCGTGGTACGGATCTCCGTCTCGGCCTCTTCCTTCATGTGGAAGTCGTAGGTGCGCTGGTCGCCGCTTCGCGAGAACGTGAGATCACCCGAAAACTGATTGAGGAACATGCTGTCGATCTTCGCGGGATCGGCACCTTCCTTGACGGTCAGCAGTAGGGCGCTCGAGTTGACCTTGCTCGGAGTCAGATCGACGAACTCACGAAGCTTGGCGTAGACCTCCTCGGAGGGTCGGTCGTCACCATCGTGCAGGTCGAAGATCTTCGCCAACTCCAGGCGCATGTCTTCGTAGCGTCGGTCCCGCCGGTCGCGAATCGCCTCATCGACGTCGACCGTATAGACCAGGCGCATTCCGCCACGCAAATCGAGCCCCGCAACGAGCTTGAAGTCGATGCGCTCGGCGAAGTACTCGGGCAGCGGCAGTTTGCCTCCGGACATCGCCGAAGCCGTCGGCCACAGCGAAATACCTGCGAGCATGATCACCGAAGCAACCAAGCCTGCACGAGTGCGCCAAGCTCCGTCGACGAGGTTCGTCGAGGAGATCGCCGACCACAGCGTCAACGCGGCAAATACGACCATCGCCCAGAACGCATCGTAGTGGGCGCAGGCCGCGGCACTGGCCGCACAAATCGCCGTCAGCCAATTGATGGGTCGACGACTGCGGCGGACGTAACCCAGTGCAGCAAACACCAGTGCGATCCCCGCTAGAACGTATGAAAGGTTTTGATGAACCACGGCTTATCCAGCTCCACCGCTCTGCCGACGCCATCCTTGCGCGTTCAGAGCCACATCGAAACGCTCAACACTTCGGCGACGCACTCGGGCAATGCGTAGCGCACCCCCAGCCGTCGTCCACGCGACTGCCGCCAATCGTCTTGGCGCCGTCACTTGTCCTTGTCCTTCTTTTCTTTCGCGTCATCGGCCTTGCCCGCATCGCTCTTGGCCGAGTCATCGGCGTCGCGCCCAGACAGGCTCGAACGCAGCACTTGCACTTTGACGCCAGGCGCAAGCTCCACCCGTGCGTAGCGGCTGTCGATCTCCAACAGCCGACCCACCAAGCCGCTCTGGGTGACCACCCGATCCCCCTTCTTCAGAGCTGCAATGGCCTGTTCTTGCTTCTTCGTTTGTGACCGAGTCTGCCAGAAAAGCAGCAGAATCAAAGGAACGAACATCAGGAACATGAACAACGACCCGCCGGGCGCTTCTGCTGCCGGTGCGGACGCCGGCGCCGTACCGGGACTCGTTGCAGGTTCTGTAGGCGGAACGGCCTGATACGCGAAAACCGAGTGGTTCAAAGTTCCTCCAGGGGGCGGCCTCATACCGGGTTTGTCCCTAGGGCGCAAGCTGAGCCTTGGCGATGGGGCGGCTCGGCGACGGCCAGTGTCGGCCGGCGTTGACAAAGTTGCGAGTAGCAAGGTCATTCGAGCCCCCGCGACGCGAGCTGGGCGCCGACGGGAGCGGCGATGACGCAAGTCGCCAGGCGTCCGTCATGGACAACGGCCGCCAGCGGTGAAGAGGACAGCCGGACAGCGGGTTTGGCTGGGGTCGTTCGGTTGGCGACGACGAAAATGGTGAGATTCAGCGCAACGCTGCTGCTTGACAGCCCGCGCTGCGCGTCGTAAAGCGCTCAGCCTGTTTCGCAAGTCCCAGGCGCGTAGCTCAGTGGTAGAGCACTACATTGACACTGTAGGGGTCGGCAGTTCAATCCTGCCCGCGCCTACTGCGCTGGTCGAAGTGCGGGCATCAACGGCAACTCCAACGCCGTCGCCCGCGTCGCGTGCGCAGGAGATCTGGACTTGCCACCTCGGGGGGAGTGGTGTGGGGCACTGGCCAAACGCCACCAGCACGGACCTACGCAGCCGGTACGCCATGATGGAATCTTGATGGCGCAGCGAGTCGGCGAGGGGCTTGGTGGTCGCAGCGGCTTGCCGCGACGCGCTGACCGAACGAGAACGTGCACGTGCACACTCGTGTCGCAGATGCGCCCTGCTCAGCCCACGGAAACGAGTTCATTCGATCACGAGCGTTTCAGCGCTTCAAAAATCTGAATCCAGGCAACAACGCCGAAGGAGGAAAGACCGCACATCATGGCAATGGGAAGACGCAATTTCCGCGATACCCGCGGCCCGCAGATCCGAGTCAATCATCGGATCCGCGTACCCGAGGTTCGCGTGGTTCTCGACGACGGGACGATGCTGGGCGTAATGCCAACGCAGGAAGCGCTGCGTAAGGCGGAGTCTCGCAACCTAGACCTCGTCGAGGTCAACCCGAAGAGCAACCCGCCGGTGTGCAAGATCCTCGACTACGGTCGGTTCAAGTACGAGGAGAAGAAGCGGGCGAGCGAAGCGAAGAAGAAGCAGACCATCGTCGAGCTCAAGGAGATCAAGCTCCGCCCCAAGACCGACGACCACGATCTGCAGGTGAAGCTTCGCGCTTCGCGCCGATTCCTCGAGGCGGGCAACAAGGTCAAATGCACCTGCCGTTTTCGCGGCCGGGAGATCACCCACCCCGAGCGAGCGCGAATGCAGCTCGATTGGCTGATCGAGAACATGCTCGACATTGCCAACGTCGAGCAGCGCCCCCAGATGGAAGGTCGTACCATGAGCATGATCGTCGCGCCGAAGCCGCAGATCATGCAGCGCGTACAGAACGAGAAGGCGCAGGCAGCGATCGAGGCGAAGAAATCCCGCCACCGCGATGATGACGATGCCAAGGGCGACGAGCTCTCCGACGGGGAGGCGCACGACGACGAGGAACTCGATGATGACGACCTCGACGACGACGACGATGATGGTGACGACGACGATGATGGCGACGAGGACGACGACAACTGAGCTGATTGGTTGAACGACTCCGAATGGAGCCACTACCCCGAAGGCGCGGGAGCGACGACACCTCCGCGCTGCCGGGATCGGTTCCGAATCGTCGGGAG
>QJWJ01000192.1 GCA_003235365.1 Deltaproteobacteria bacterium | reverse complement strand
CTGTGGACGAACTACATCTTCGACGAGCAGGAGGCACTGCTCGCGAACCCCTACGTCAACGGCGATCAGCTGAAGTTCTGGGAAGTCTTCAAGGTCGACTTCTGGGGGTTACCTCCGACTCGCACCATCGGCAGCTATCGGCCGATCCCCAACATCGTCTGGGCTCTGCTGTGGAAGATCAAACACCACGCGTGGTTGCCCCATTTCGTCAACGTCGTGTTTCACGGACTCAATGGAGCATTGACGGCGACGATTGCCTATCGCTGGACTCAGTCGCGCCGCGCGGGGTGGTTCGCTGGGCTGACGTTGGTTCTGAGCGCCATCATCACCGAAGCCGTCGTAGGCGTCGTTGGTATTGCCGACGTACTGGGTGGCACGTTCATTCTGCTTTGCCTGTGGTCGTTCGGGGCGCGCTGGCACTTCAGTGCGCTGCTCACGTACGTCTTTCTGTGCTTGGGCCTGCTCTGCAAAGAAAGCACCATGACCGTCACGCCGATCCTCGGCTGGACGGTGCTCGTGGTCGCGCCGTTGCTGCACCCCGAGCGGCCCCGTCGGTGGCTGCGTTTCGCCACCGTCGTGGTGGCTTCCGTCGCGGCAGTGGCCAGCTACGCCTACTTTCGGCGTTGGGCCTTTCCGGTCACGTTGCCCGCGGACATGCAGAAGCCACTGCCTGATTCGGAGCCGTTCATCAAGTGGGCCATGCACGAGTTTCTGCGCTGGTTCGCTCAGCCGAAGTTCGCCACCGATCCCATCAACAACCCACTGGCCAAGGCCGAGCCGCTCTATCGTGTAGCGGGCGCCCTGCGTGTGTACTTCAGCTCACTGATCCAGGTCGTGTTCCCCTGGCGTCTCAGTGGCGACTATTCGTTCCCGCAAGAGCCAGTACCATCGCGACTGGTCTTTCCGTTTTCCGTGTTGGGCGCGACGTTCATGTTGGGGCCGCCCTTGCTGGCCGCGGCGTGTTGGGGGCGCGGCGTCTGGCTCGAGTACCAGCGGCGTTGGCAACTGCGCTTTTGGTCGACCCCGGCTCTGGTCGACAGTGGCAAGTTCGTCGAAGAGCACGCGCCCGGGCGTCTGACCTGGCTGTCGCCCAGCTTGCGCGGAATGGCTCTGATTGCGCTCGCGGGTGTTTGGGTTCCTCTCACCTATTTTCCGCAGTCGAACATCCTGATGTTGCTGCCGACGGTTCGCGCCGAGCGCTTCTGGTACGTGCCAGTTCTCGGCAGTGCGTTTCTGTTTGGGTGGCTCTTCCACCGCTTGTGGCAGTGGGCGGGGCGTCGCGGCAAGACCACCATCGCCCTGCTGATCACGGTTGGTTTCTTCGGCTTTCAAGCGGTGCGAGCGCGCATGCATGCGCTCGATTATCGCAACGACCTGGTATTCTGGAAGGCCACCGCGGCAGCAGTGCCGAACAGCGCCAAGGCGCATCTCAACTATGGCGTGATGCTCGGTGCTCGTCAGAATCTCGAAGGTCGCTTGGTGGAAAACAAGCTCGCCATGGAGCTGGCGCCGCAGTGGCCCATGGCGAACATCTACTACGCCGATACGCTGTGCCGTCTGCACCGCGTGGAAGAGGCCTACCCTCACTACATCGATGGCTTCAAACTCGGCCCCAACGACCAATTCATGATCGCCTTGGCGCTGCAGTGCCTGTGGGACGAGAAAGCGTTCGACAAGTACAAGGACGAACTTCAGGCCCTCGGCAAGGAACACCCGGGGTCGTGGTTGGCTTGGCTGGTCAACGACATGGTCACGAACGGCGAGAAGCACAAGGGCGTCGACCCCAAGTACCGCCCCCGCGGCTACAACCAAGGGCCGCGCAAGACCGAGTGAATGACGACGTCTTGCGTCGCTGCGCCGTCACCTCACTCTACGCCTATCGAGCACGACGGGTCGTCGTCGGTGTTTGGGAGGTCGTCGTCACAATCGGTGCCACCCGACCAAACCGAAGCTATGCCGTCCCCGTCGTTGTCGATGCCGTCGACACCGTCGCAGTTGGCGTCGACGCCATCGGAAACCACTTCACGGTAGGTTCCGTGGAACAGCTGTGCGTAGTTGACGAAGTCGAAATCCACGAATGCGACGTGCGCTATGTCGTCCGAGCCCAGCGCGATGGCCATGCCGCCGAAGTTGCCCCACGCGGCCCCCGGCATTGCTTCGAGTTCAGTCGCCTCGCCGCGCGGGAGCCTCCAATAGCCGCTGAGACCCGCTGCGCCGATCACGAAATGCACCTGCCCGAGGTGGTCGACGGCGATGTCGCCTCCGAACGGTGCGTCCATCGGAATCGCGCGCCGGGACCACTCGTCGTCTTCGAACTGCATCAGTCGCAGCTCGCGCTCCAGCGCGAATGCGACGTACGGTGCGCCGTCGGGTGAGAGCGCGAGCGCTACGGTGCCGCAGTTGGCCGCGTCGGCGATGATCGTCGAGGTCCACGCGCCGTCCGTGGCGACTCCGTATTTCACGGAGCAGCGCTGGCCTTCAGGGACTGAGTATGCGACGCGAACCGTGTCCAGCGCAGCTTCAGCCGCCACATTTCGGGCATTGAACTTCGACGGGATTTGCGAGGAGGGTTCCAATGGCGTGACGTTCCACGCACCGCTTCGGAAGCTGGCTAGTCGTAGTCCACCGTCCGCCCAGTAGACGATGTTCGGTTGCTCGCCGTGCGTGAGTGCCAGTGCTTGACCGATGGCGGGGTCGGCATCGACGGTGTGGCGGGTCCATCCTTCATTAGCCCGCACCGCGTAGTCGATACCGCCGTCGGAGGCGCGGCTGACGTGTACACGACCCCGCGAAAGGGCCAACCCGAGGGTTCCGAGTCGAGGCTCCAAGCCACCGGGGAGGGGTTCGACGACCCATTGGCCAGATCGGTTGGTGCCGTACAGGTTGTCGGCGACCACGTGTACCGCGCCGCCGGGCTCGAGTGAGATCGCCGCCGCGTCCCGTGAGTCCTCCATCGAGAGGCTCGGGGTGAGCGTATCGACGCGCCACTGCCCAACGCGTCCGTTCAGGTCGCTGGTGGGCAATCCGCCGTCACACAATGCCGCCTTGGCGGTGGCGTCTGGCCGGGGCGCGGCGTCGCCAGCCTCGTTGACTGTAGCAACGTCGATGGCGGCATCGCTTGCTGCGCCTCGCTCGTTGCTGGCGTCGAGTTCGGATACCGATGGCACGCGTCCGTCATCGCTCGGTGAGGCATCGGAACCCCCGTTTTGGGGTTGCTCGCCGTGCGCACGTCTATCCACTGGTTCGCGCTTCGGATCACTGCAAGCCAGCGTCAGGGCGATGCTGACGCAGATGAAGACTCGCAAGCGAGGCCGCCGCCACGTGCGGCCGCCGCGCTTCTGCGACATTGGCACTGAGCGCAGGCGCGGCATGAAGGCAGGGTACCTCAATTGTTCCAGCCGCGCGCACGGGACGCCCCACTCGTGTGCCGTTTCTCGCCGTCAGCTCCTCATGAGCCACAACAGACCTGCGACGCTGACACCCAGCACGGCGAGCGCGAAGACGGCGACCAAGACGTCGACGGTGCCCCAGCTGGCTCGCCTGCGGGCGGGGGCCGCGAGTTCGGCTTCGGGGCGAATCGCAACGCCTCCGGGGGCTGCACCGGGCTCTGCCGCTGCCGACTTGCCGCGCTTCTGGGGCCTGTCGGGTTCGCCCGGTTCGTCGACGTCCTCGTCTGGCGGAGCGACGTCGTCGGTGACGACTTCGTCTTGGCTCGACTCGAGTTCGCGCAGGACCTCGTGCAACGGATCCGAAAGCAATAATCGCGACTGCCCCACGTGCAGCACCTGACCGGGCAGCCAACGCTGTTCATCCACGACGCGTTGGCCGTCCAATTCGCTGCCGTTCTTCGAACCGAGGTCGCGCACCATCACATCGGAGCCGACGCGTTCGACTTCGACGTGGCGACGCGAGCAGTCGTCGTCTTGCAGCGGTAGGTCGCAGCGCGGACTGCGGCCGATCACGTAGGCGTGGTGAAACTCTTTGAGCTCCAGGCGCCGGTCGCCGTCTTCCGTGCTGACGAAAGGCACGGCCGGTGCGCCGTCGGCCGAAAGCGCACCGGAGACGAGGCGCAGAGCGAGTTCTTTCGTCGACTGGATCGTGCTGGGGGCAGCCGCGGGATCGATGTCGACCTCGAGCCACACCCTCCCCACGCGGATCAGGTCTCCGGGACGCAGCACCCGGGGGCTGCCGCGCGCCAGTTGCACCGGGCCGACGAATGTGCCGTTCGTCGAGCCTTCATCGAGGACGATGTAGTCGCGCCCGCGCTGGCGCACGGTTGCGTGCCGTTGGCTGACGCTCGGGTCGGGGAGCCTCACGTCGCTGCTGGCACTGCGCCCGATCACGATCAGTGGTTGATCGAAGACCAGCGGGGGGGAGCCCGCTGCCGCTGACCGCACACTGATGCAAAGCGCCATTCGCGGGCAATATACGCTGCCCGCGCGCAGATTTGTCCCGCACTTGCGAGAGCACTCGGAAGTTCCTCGAAAACTTGGCCCAGTCCATGCTGCCGGCCTAGTCGGAATCCTGGCTTCGGCTCTCCAGTCGAAGTCGGGAGCATTCTATGCAGAGTCAAAACGAAGACCGACGCGCCCCCCGCGTCCGCCGTATCGAGCTCGAGACTCTCGTCGAGATTTGCGGCAAGGACGCCGACGTTCCGGCGTTCGAAGCGAGGACGATCGAGATCAGTGGGCGCGGTATGCAAGTCAAGACGCGCTACTTGCCCGAGTTGCACACCCCGCTCGTCTTGCGATTCGAGCGTGCCGGTCACGAAGTGTTGGTGGAGGGTGAAGTTGCGTGGCGTAAGCCCGGCAAAAGCGGTGGCCAATTTGGCGTCAAGTTCACCGCGCTGGACAGCAAGAGCGTCAGCGCGCTGAAGGCGCTGTGCGCGACCCCTCAGGCAGCCCAGGCCGAGCCAGCCGAAGCTGCGGATGACGCGCACGAAGCCGCGACCAATCAAGCCTATCTGAGCGAACGTGGCGCTGCAGTGAAGCTGCACATTCAGGGCCTCGGTGCGCCCATGAAGGCGCGCGTTCGCAAGGGCACGCCCCGCAAGATCCAGGTGGGCTCCCAACTCGAGTTTCTGAAGGTCGGTCGAAGCTTGGAGCTCGAGGACGTTACAGCTGGTGAACGTCGGGAGGCGCACATCGACTCCGTCACCGTCGCCATCGAGCCGGAAACCCAGATCCCGCAGCTCGTCGTGTCTCTGCGCTACGAAGGCGTTGAAGACGACACGCCGGAACCCACCGTCGTGTCGCAGGCCGATGACCATGCCGAGGACGACGAGGCGTACGACGACGAGTTCGACGAGGAATACGACGAAGAAATCACCGAAGACCTGTTCAAAGGCAAGGTCGGGGCCATGGCCGCCAACGCCGGCCGTGCGGTGCGCGACACCAGCGCCAACATGGCCCGCTGGGGGTCGGAAACGTTGCGCGGCGTGGGCAGTCTGCTGCAACGTTCGGCGAGCAAAGCCTCTTCCGGCGTCTCGAAGAGCGGACCACCACGGCGTACCTCGCACGTTCCCAAGACGACCAGCTCGCTTCGGCGCGCCCAACGACCGGAGCGCTCCGAAGTCCGCGGTCAACATCAGCTGCGTTCCTCCAAACGCCGAGTTGCGCAACCGGCGCCCTCGCGACGTCCCAAGCTGTGGATGTACGCTGGCGCGTTGGTGCTCGGCGCGAGCGGCGTGTACGCGTTGACCCACGAGTCGTCGCCCAGCGTCGCGATGCAAGATCCGTTGCTCCAAGCGCCGGCTGGGTATCCAGCACCGGGAGCGGCCGTTGCTCCAGGCGCCGTCGCTCCGACCGCGCTGCCCCAGGCGGCCCAACCAGCGTCGCTTCCCGCGGCGGCGCCGCAGCCGACTGGACCCTTCCCTCCGCGTGCAGCGCTGAGTGTTGCAGAACAACAAGAGGCCGACACTCAGGGCATCGTCGCTCAAGTGCCGCTGTTCGGTGCAAAGACCATGGCCACGGTCGAAGAAGCACCGCCCAATCCGGCGCCTGTCGCTCAGGTCGACGAGTACAGCCTCGCCAAAGATCAGTCCTTCGACGACCGCGTCGTCACTGCTCCGCAGCCGGCGGCAGAGGCGGAGCAGGCCGAAGGCACGACGCAGTTCCAAGTGGGTCGCATGCACCTGCCGGTGATCCACCGCCTGCGACTGGACGGCGCCGGCGCAACTCTACAAGGGAGCAAGACCGACACGGGGTTTGCGGTGTTGATCCCTGGCCGCAAGGTGATGGAAAACGGCGCCTCGATCGCAAGTCGCGATGACCGGATTGTCAACGTTCGGGTGAACAACACGCCAGCGGGTGGCAAGGTGACCTTTCGCTTTCGCAAGGACATTCCCGGCTACAAGGCACGCCTGCGCAAAGACTACGTCGAGTTCTTCATCAACTCGCCAGCGAAGAAGTGATCTGCGACAGGCCGCTCGTGCACCGGGATCGCCCGACGGCTGGTCGCGCGGGCTAGCTTGCCTTGACGGAAGCGCGAGGGGTGCGTGGGTGCAATCGCGCACCCTTGCCCTTCTTGGTCACCCGTGGCAACGACGTGTGCGGGCTGATCGTCAAGCGTCCGCGATCGTCGTGTCCAGCGAGAAGCCGCTGAGCGCCGGCGTAGGCGATCATCGCGGCATTGTCGGTGCAGCTGCGGAACGGCGGTACGACGACCTCGATACCGAGTTTCGCTCCGCGCTCCACCGAGCGCCGGCGCAGTTCGCTGTTGGCTGCGACGCCTCCGCCCAACACGACACGGGCAATACCGTTCGTTCGAGCCGCTCGTAGGGTCTTGCTCACCAACGTGTCGACGACGCGGCGTTGGAAAGCGGCGCACAGGTTGCGCAACGTGGCGTCGTCACCGGGGCGCCCGTTCACTTCGACCCAGCGGGCCACGTTGGTCTTCAGTCCCGAGAAGCTGAACTCGAGCGACGACTTGCTGGCCATTGGCTTGCTCAGCTCAATCGCGTCGGGATCGCCCTCTTTGGCCAACTTGTCGATGATCGGTCCTCCGGGATAACCCAGCCCGAGCAGTTTGGCGATCTTGTCGTAGGCTTCGCCGGCTGCGTCGTCGCGCGTCGCGCCGAGTTCCTGGATCTGCTCGATGTTTGGGCCTTGCACCGAGTAGATAGCCGTATGTCCGCCCGATGCCAGCATCGCGACGAAGGGGAAGGCGGGCTGGGGCTCTAGCGGGGGTAGTCCGGGGTGCTTGAGAAACACAGCGAGCAGATGCCCTACCAAGTGATCGACGCCGACCAGCGGCTTGTCGAGGGCCCAAGCGAGCCCCTGGGCCATCTGCACGCCGACGAGCAACGCCCCGGACAACCCAGGGCGCGCGGTTACGGCAATTCCGTCGATGTCGCTCAGCTGCAGACCCGCCTTCTCCAAGGCCGTGTACACGACGGGGCGGATGTTGCGCATGTGGTCGCGACTGGCAAGCTCTGGGACCACGCCCCCGTACGGGGCGTGGACGGACACTTGGCTGTGCACCACGTCGCTGATGACCTCACCGTTCTCGGTGACGATGGCGGCGGCCGTTTCGTCGCAGGATGTTTCGATGCCGAGCACTCGCATGGGGGGACGGTTCTGTAGCGGCGTCGCCGTCCCAAGGCAATCGCGATCGCGCGCGTTGGGGTCTCGTCGCCTCGAAACGCCGGAGAATGCTTCGATGCGGAGCGGACCCCGCCGTAGCCTTTCTTCAGTCTTCTCGAAGGCAGGCGACAGCGCCGTCGCGCTCGCCTGGCTCGAAGGTCGTCACTTTGCTCGTGAAGATTGCCCCACACACGCCGCGCGCAGCCCACAGATCCGATTCGAGCTGCGCGAACTCGACCTACGACCGGCGTCGCACCAACCACGTGAGGCCGAGAGCCATCAATGCGAGGATCGACGTCGTGCGCGGCGCGGTCGACCCTCGACGTCCTGGCAAGCGGCATTGGCATGGCTCCGGCAGCTCGAGTCCCAGGTCGATTTTTGCGCCACCGTCTTGCGCGAAGTCACCGAGCAGACGCTCCAGCACGCGGTTGCGGATCTGTTCCTTGGTCAGACCGCCGTCTGCCAGCAACTCGTCCACGAGTTGCTCATCGATGGTGCCAGCATCCGCCAACGCGCGGAGTTCCTTCTCCAGCTCCGACACCGACTTGGCGGCGCCCGCATCACCCACGTCGCTTTCCACCCCGCCATCGCCGAGAACGTCGAGCGCTGAGGGGCAGCCCTGGCGGCTCGCGAGTCCGGGTTCGGTCGGGCACGCGTCGTCACAGTCCCAAACCTGGTCGTGATCGATGTCGAGGTCGACCTCGCCGCATCCACAATGGCCCGGCTCCAACTTGCGCGCATCAGTGGGGCACTCGTCCATGCAATCGGCGACTCGGTCTTGATCGTAGTCCGTATCAGGTATTCCGCAGCCGCAAGCCCCTGCCGCCGTCTTGGTGTTGTCGGTGGGGCAGCCGTCCTTGCAGTCGAGCGTGCCATCCCGGTCGCTGTCCACATCCTCGATACCGCAACCACACTCGCCTGGGGACGTCTTGCGCCCGTCCTGAGGGCACGCGTCGTGGCAGTCGGCGGTGCCATCGCCATCGGCGTCGACGTCACTCACTGCACAGCCGCAGATGCCCGGCGCCAACTTCTTCGGATCCTCGGGGCACCCATCGTTGCAGTCCATGCTGCCGTCGCCGTCGCGGTCGACGTCCGCCACCGAACAGCCGCAGGTGCCGGGATCGGTCTTCATTGCATCCTGTGGACACTGATCGTTGCAGTCGGGCGTGCCATCGGAGTCGGCGTCGCCGTCGCTGGCACCGCAGCCGCACAGTCCCGGCGCGATCTTGTTGCCGTCGTTGGGGCAAGCGTCCTGACAATCGGGCACGGGGTCGCCGTCACTGTTGCTGTCCGCTACGCCGCAGCCGCACAGCCCGGGTGTTAGTTTGTTCTGATCAGTGGCGCAGGCGTCATTGCAGTCGGGAGTCCCGTCCGAGTCGCTATCCGTATCTGCGACACCACAACCGCACAACCCGACCAATTGCTTCTGCGGATCCTGATCACAGTCGTCGAGGCAGTCGGCAGTTCCGTCTGCGTCGGTGTCCGTGTCTGCGTTGCCGCAACCGCACACTCCCGGCGCCACCTTTGCCGGGTCGTCGTCACAGCCGTCGTTGCAGTCGGGAGTCCCGTCTGCGTCGGTGTCCGTATCCGCCGTACCGCAGCCGCAGATTCCCGGGTCGATCTTTGCTCCGTCTTGTGGA
The DNA here is from genome assembly GCA_003235365.1 of Deltaproteobacteria bacterium. Classification (GTDB taxonomy): domain Bacteria; phylum Myxococcota_A; class Polyangia; order Polyangiales; family Polyangiaceae; genus SZUA-265. Next base: position 11,867 of record QJWJ01000192.1, on the reverse strand, counting down.
CAGCCGTCGACGCAGTCGGCGGTGCCGTCTGCGTCGGTGTCCGTATCTGCGTTGCCGCAGCCACACGCGCCCTCGGCTATCTTGTTGGCGTCGTTGGGGCACGCGTCCAAGCAGTCCGGCGCGTTATCGCCATCGGTGTTGATGTCCGGGATACCACAGCCGCACAAACCCGGTGAAGTTTTGGCCGGGTCGCTGGGGCAGTTGTCGACGACGAACCACTCGCACGACGTCGTGCATTCGCCCGGTTCATCGGCGGCTGCGTCGTTTCCGTCACCCAGGTCACATTCCTCGCCGTCGTCAACGATGCCGTTGCCGCAGCCCGGGTCTCGCCAGCCCATGTCGTACAAGAACTCACGGGCCAGGTCGATATCGTCCTCGAGCACGTCGAGGTCGGAACTCGCGAAGGGTTCCATCAGTAGGTCCGGACTCGTCGACTCTTCGAAGTGCGAGAGTGAGCTGCCCTTGTCGTAGACACTCGGCGCGTACATGAAGATGCGCCCTTCGGAATCGAGGGGGCTTGCGCCCAGCAATGCGGCGGCCCGAGTCGTTGCCGGGCCAGCCCACACGAGCAAACCGTTGGTGCTCGAAGTGGCGCGCTCGGCGTCGGTCATCTGCCACCAGTACTTGTTGGTGGCGTTGTCGAACGCGTAGGCGAAATACGGGCTGATCTCGCCCGTGCTTTCTCCCAACGTCACGCTCGTATTGTCGGTGAGCGACGTGAAGCCGAGGCCATGCGTCATCTCGTGCAGCACGGTGTCGACGAAGGGCAGTGCGCCGCTGGGCGGGTTGTTGTCGAGACCGTAGTACCACTCGAAGCCCGACAAGCAGTCGCTGTCACCGAGGTCGGGGTTGATGCTGACACTGACATCGACCGGATACGCTTGGTTGCCGGTCAGACGATTGCTCAGCGCCGACGGAAACCAGGTGGGCATGTTTGGGTGGTCTGCCACGAGGTTCTCGTCGGACTTGACCAGCCAAGTTGGGCCCGCGGAAGCCAGTGTTGCTGCGTTGGTATCGCAGAACAACTCGTCGTCGTGGGAGACCGCAATGACGACTGTCACCGGGCTGTACAGCAGCGTGCCCAGCTTGGCTGCCGCCCACTGCACGACTTCGAGCTTCTGTTCCCCGACCGTCGCCCCGCTGTTGCCTGGCGCGGACAGCGTCGGCGTGCTGTTGTCGTTGAAGCCACCACTACCCAGATCGGCGTTGATGACGTTCACGGTTGCAGCGTGTGCCGAGCTGGCTACTAGCAGCGGCAGCGAAACGGCCGCGAGGAAACGACGTCGAATCACGGGTTTGCCTCGGGGGCGAGCAGCGCATCGAGTTGACGACGATTCTCGAGACACTCCGTCCGCAGGTTGCCGTTGGCGTCACGCACCTGCACCACGACGTGCTGGAAGCGGTCGTTGGTGTTCACTGCCTCGGAACCGTTGGCGAGGACGCTGCGCGGCAAACCCGCCATGGAACGACTCAAGCGGTTTTCGAGTGATCGCTTGAAGGCATCGCGGCTCGGTTTCGACAGGTCGGGGCGGACCGTGATGCGGTGTTCGTGGTCTTCGAAACCCGCAATTGGTGAATAGGGCGCCGAGCCGATGCGCGGGTCGAGCTCGTGCGAGTCGAAACCCGATGCGAGCACAGCCTGGGCGGTTTGCTGTGGGGTGGAGTCGGGAGACGTCCGTTGGGGGGATTGGGGGCTCGCGCCTTCGTTGGCGTCACCGGAAAGCGGTGCGTTGGCTTTCCTGGGTTGAGGCTCGGGTGCGGCGCTGTTCGCGCATCCTGCGAAGCCCGCGGCGCAGATCAGGGCGACAGCACGAGCGCGCCACCGGAGCTGGACGGTAGTGAATTCCACATGACTCGCGAACGGCCGGAGCGCTTCGTTCTGAAGCACTGCGCAGGCCACCTTGGCCAATTGCATTACGGGCGGAGCCGCAGGACGAAGGGATGCCTGCTACATCCGATCGCAAGCCAGCATGCGCGTCACTGTCGGATTGTTACGATCCCGAAATGGGTCACCGGCTGGGTCGCCGGCGGTGTTCGATGCAACAGAGAATGGAGTCGAGCTCGCGACTGCAACGGGGCGGTTTTCGCCCTCGCCAAACGGGGGCCTGAAAAACTGCCCGACAATCGTCCTCGCCTGTACTCGCCCATTTAGCCGAACGGGGTTCACTCGTCGTCGCTGGACTCGGTGCCGCACCAGGCCGCTGCTGGTGACATGGACGACGGTCGATTGGCGGGGTGGCTACCACGTGTCAGGAACTCGGTGATCGTGTAGTGGTGTGGGGCATCGAATGGAGTTGAGAAAGCGACTGCAACCGGGCGGAGTTGCCCACCCCTCACACCTGCTGGGGTGGCAACTCCGAACCGGTCGAAATCTCCCTGCCGCGGCACTCGTTTGGCCGCTGATACTCGTTGCGGCGCTGGCAAGTAGCTGTGCAACACCGTCGAGATTGCCGTCCACGGTGAACGGCGACGCAGAAGTCAATCAGGTTGCCGGCGCACGACCTGCGGGGTCCGAAGGACAGCCCGCGGCCTTCGACCAAGTGTCTGTCGACTCGGTGCGTGTCGCCCCTACGTCCTTCGAGCCTGTATCAAACGGTTCGCAGAAAGCCTTGCCGGTCTTGCGGGTGGGCACGAGCGGTGACTACGCGCCGTTTACGACCGTGGACCAAGGCGTGCGTCGCGGGTTCGACATCGACGTCGCCCGCGCGTTTGCACAATCGCAGGGCTACGCACTGCGGTGGGTCGAGTTCCGCTGGCCCCAACTGTCGGAGGCCGTGCGTAAGGGCCACTTTGACGTCGCGATGAGCGGTGTCACCTGGCAGCCCGAGCGTGCCACGATCGGTTACTTCACGCGTGCCGTGGCGAGCGGCGGTCCGTGTGTCCTCGGAGACGCGAGCGGCGCCATCATCGCGGTCAATCACGGTGGAGTGCTCGAGCGCTGGGCTCGACGTCAGTACTCGAAGGAGCGTCTACGTGTGGTCGACGACAACCTCACGTTGCCACGACTACTGGAGGACGGTGAAGTCGATGCCGTGGTCACGGACACGTTCGAGTTGGTGTCGTTCAATCGAACCGCGCAGGCCGCGAGCTGTGAGCCCGCGGTTTGGCGCAAGGCCTACTGGGTTGCGCCATCGCGCGCGAGCGAGTTGGGGTCTCGATTGGACCATTGGCTACAGAGCAATGCGTCTTTCGTGGCGGAGCGCACACGACACTGGCTGGGCGTCGGGCACATCGCGACGCCCAACGCCCACCTAGTGGACTTGCTCGCCCGGCGCTTGGCATACATGCCGCTCGTTGCCGCCTACAAACGTCAGCACGGGCTGCCCATCGAGGACCGCGAGCGAGAGGCGACCGTTCTGCAAGCCGCGTTGGTTCGAGCCAAGACGACTGGCATCTCCGAATCCGCACTTCGAAGCTTCTTCGCGTTGCAGATCGAACTGGCCAAGGCAGTGCAGCGCCGCTCACGCGCCGGCGAGAGTCTCGACCTGACCACGCAGATCAGACCGGCTTTGATCGAGCTGGGCGACCGCATCGTCGAAGCGCTGGACGGTGCTCGGCGCAGCGGCGCTGCGTCATCGTGCACTGCATCTGATTTGGCTCCCCTGTCCCAGTGGCTGCGGACGAAAGAAATTGAGCGGTTGGTTCAAGTACTACGCGCGATCGGGGTTGACGAGTGAGCGTTGGTGGTTGTCGGGGGACGCTTGGTCCTGGTTACCGGTTGATTGGTGTGTGACTCCGCCCGGCGTCCAGACGACGAATGGTTGGGAGGGTCGAGACGTGGCCATCCGCGGAGCACCACGTCTCGACCCCAATCCATCGGGTAGCGAGAGCTGTTGGCGACTCCGTAGCGGCATGTGTTTGGCAGCCCCGCACTGCGGATGTGTTGGTGAGCGCAAGTCGGTGGGGGACTGACTTTGGTGCACGTCGTCGCCTCCTTGCGGCTAAGAGTGTCGGTGCACCTACCTGCGCCGTCGGTTGGGCGATTTTCCGTCGAGCGAGCGTCTCACCGATGCGCCGCGCCAGCACCGTGGGAAAGTCCGCCGGCTGCGGAACGCGCGAAGGTTCGGAACGATACGAACTCGGCTTTTGCTCGCTTTCCGGGCAAGTCTGGCACCGCCCGTGCCGTTAAGAAATATGTGAAGCGCGCCAACGTACGAGACGTCTTACCGCTGCTCGGACTTGCTGAGATCGCCGCAGGCGTGTCGGGAGAGCGTCCCGTCATTCGGACCCCGCCGAATGAACAGTCTGGCACTGACCTCGATCGGGCTCACATGGAGGCCGCTCGTCAGCGCGGCGTTTGCGTGCTGCTCAAGGACGACGTCGATGCGGCGGGCGTTCGCGAGCAAAAGTCGGCATGGCTGCAGGCAGACGGCACGTTGGTTCTTACCGCCTGGCATCAGGACGCCGAGATGAACTGGATCCAAGGAGACACGTTCTCGATCCCGTTTCACGAGGTCCCGGAACTGTTCGACTTGCTCGCCCGAAACGGCTTCTGAATGAGAGCTCGCGATTCGCGAACTCTCATTCGATCCAACAGAGAATCGAGTCGAGAAAGCGACTGCAACGGGGGCGCTCTCTCGGATCTCACCCAACGGTGCGTCGTGTTCACCCGCCGAGAAACGTCGTCGGGATCGGGTCTTCGACGACCTTGCCCGCTTCACAGCGTACTCGGTACGCTCGAGCGCCTGGTCGTGAGCTGATGGCGGAATGCAGTTCGGTGCCAACGAAGTGCAGGGCGGCGCCGTCGTCGGCCGCGACGCCCGCCTTGAGCCCGTTCTGCAGTGCGCGGTGATAGGCGGGGCGCCGCGTCGATTCACCGTCGTAGTGAGGGCAGGCACTACCAGGCAGTAACCCGAGACCATCGTTCAGCTCGGCGACTTCGCCGAACGAATCCGTCAGGGATGCCTCGAACCAGCAGATCATGCCTGCGCTCACTCCACACAGGATTGCGCCACGCTTCCATGCAGCCGCGAGCAGCTTGTCGAGCCCGTGGGTGCGCCACAGCGCGAGCAGGTTTGCGGTGTTGCCTCCCCCCACGTAGAACACGTCGTGCTGCGCGACGAAGTCGGGCAGCTCTTTGGAACTCGATGGCCTGCGAGGCAATCCGGGTGGGTCGACGAGCGTCAGGTCGCTGGGGATGCAACGGCCGGAGAAGGCTCGGTAGAACCTGGCGATGTAGATGGCGGAGTCACTGGCGGCGGTGGGTAAGAAGCACACGCGAGCTGGGCTCCGCGAAACCAACGACAGGACGTAGTCATCGAGTTGGGAGTCAACCCCACCCACTGAGAACCCGCCGCCACCCATCGCCACGATCTGCCCCTTCGTTTGCTCCGTCATGGTTGCGGTAGTGATTGGTCGGTTAGAAAGTCGTAGCGGCCTGGACCTTGTACGAGCACGTAACTCGACGTCTGAGAGCTGGGGTTCGAGACGCGATGCCTGCGACCCACGTCGACGCGGGCCTGCTCCCCCGGTTGCAAGACGATTGACTCGTCAGGATCAGATGACTCGAGGCGAATCGCCCCACGCAAACACACGACGCAATCATCGATCTCGCTGTGCCGGTGCCACTGGCCGTCTTCTTCGGGCGCCAGGGTGAGAATCCTCACGAGTGCGTCGCTCGTCGACAGCAGGATCTGCTCAGTCACGATGGCAGTATTGGGCGGGTCTGGACCTCGTCGCAAGCACCGAAGCGTTCGCAACGCCGGAATCGCTCTGCGTGGCTTTTCACTGGGCGTCGGATCAGGCATCTTATCGCGTGATGGCACGTATCGACCTGGGGAGGCGACGGAGTACTGCGTGCTTGGCGTTGCTGACGAGCTGTGCGGCGAGCGCAACACCTGCCGAGGATCCAGAACGTCCGGTCGTGCTGCAGGTTCAGCTGGAAGTCACGCCTGTTGGCACCGAGGCGGCGCGGCAGGACGCACGAGCCGTCGAGCGCTCCCGGTTTCGTTCGCTCGAGGCGACGTGGAATCGTTGGCAACCGTCCTCGTCGTTGGCTTGTTCGCCTACGGTACAGCGTCGCGATGAACAGGTGATTCTGAGAGTCGGTGAGGTGGAAGTTCCGTTGCCCGAGCGTGTCGTGCAGTTCGCCGACCTCGGTGACATCAACGTCGTTCCCTACAATTCACGCAGCGTCCTCGTCGCGTACCACACGCCGCAGTATCCAACGCTTCAGAGTCAGTCCGTGCTGTTTTGGTTGGAGTGCTCTGCCTCGCCTCGGCTCTTCGTTGCGGCCGTTGCCAGCGAGGCAGAATTCGGTCGCGCTCTGCCCAGTTCGGACGGGCGCTGGTTGTACTTCCCAGATGTCACCGGATTGCAGCGTCTCGATCTTGCGTCTCTGCACTTGGAGAAACCCAACGTCGAGCTGCGCGTGAGAAACCGTCCCGACTACCGCCCTTCGTGTTGGGGCGGCGCGGAGATCGAACGCCCTTACCTCTTCCCGGTGGCGTGGGTCTCAGCGGACCGTCACATGTCGGCGCTCAACTTCGCGCGATGCGGCTTCGAAGGGGATCCCGAGGGTCAACCCGCTTCAATCGTCGGATTCGACACGAATTCACCCACGGTACGCACCTCGAGTCTGGTCGCGACAGTGGTTGTCGACTCGAGCCGCGCGCTCTGGGTCGGTGACGGCGGGTACTTCGAATCGCCTGGCATGACGGACCCTTCGACGCGCGGCTTCGTTTGGCGTTCGAACGACCAGGGTGCCACCTGGTTACCAGTCGACGTGGGAAGCACCACGGCAGTCAGGCAACTGGCCACCCACGGGACCAGTATTCTCGCATTGACGCAGACCAGCACGTCGATGATCGAAGTGGGTGGCGATCTGCACCTGACACGCGATGCCGGGCGCTCGTGGAAGGAACTTCCGCTCGCTGGCGCGCTCGTGTCAGAAGAGCGTGGGGCGAACGGCTCGTTGTTCGACCAAGTCGAGGTATTCAGCTGGTGGCCTTTGCGCGTGCGCGCTTGGCGTCACCTCGATGACGAAGAGCAGACCTTCGAGGCAACGTTGTCTTCTGCTCGAGAACGACGTTTGGGATCGGACGGCTCGGCTGAGGAGTTTTGGAAACGCGTCGCTGCCAGACCGCGTCCAGAGCGTTCCGATCAGACTGCTGTCCTCGGAGCGGTAACGTTTCGGGCGACGGAGGATGGTCTACTGCGTGTCACCGCAGATGGTCAGAACGTCGTATTTCGCACTGTAGACCACTGGCGCGCAACCGATTGGCAAGGTACCGACGGCGCTGCCGGTGCTGCCCAATCGTTGGACTCTCACGGAGCCACCGAGAAAACGTCTTGGCAATGGGGGTGCCGCTCTCGCGCTCAGGTGTTGGCTTCGAGTGATCAGTTGGCCAAACAGTGGCTCGAAAACTCACTGAAAGTGACTGGCGTTTCCGCGGGAGACGTCTTGCACTTGCGACGAGCTGCCTCGCCGCGTGCGCGTGTCGTGGCGGATCTCGCCCCGTCGACTCGAGGCATCGACGCCACGGGCAATCTCTGCAAGTACGCCAGCGAGTACTGGGTGCAGGTTCGCCACGGGGAGCAAGTGGGCTGGGGAAACGGACGTTACCTGAGCGCCGCGCCCGCGCACCCGTAGCGCCAGCGAGACTGCGAGGTCTCTCCCGGTACTCTTGCTTTCGGATGATACCGACATCGAAAGCGCGCGCTTCGAGCCGCGGTTCGACCCCGATGGCCCCCGTGGCTTCCTCGACAAACCTCCGTTGCCGCCGCGAAGCGGATTGGATACACTCTCTCGGTGGCTGCGCAGGGGATGGCTCGATCTGTGAACACGCCGCCGATCATCTACGGCACTGCTTGGAAGAAGGAACGCACGACAGAACTCGTGGCGTTGGCTTTGAGGGTTGGATACCGGGCGGTCGATACGGCATGCCAACCGAAGCACTACGACGAGCCAGGTGTTGGTCGGGCGCTCACAGCTGCCTTTGAGGCTGGGCTAGAGCGCCAGGAGCTGTACGTTCAGACGAAGTTTACACCGCTGAGCGGACAAGATCCGCGAAGGGTGCCGTATGATCCAGAGGCGCCCCTGGTTGAGCAGGTGCGTCAATCTTGCGCGGCGTCGCTGCGCAACTTGGGCGTCGATTATGTCGATTGCTTGCTGTTGCATTCCCCACTGCCGACTGTTGTCCAGACCTTGGCCGTCTGGGAAGTGATGGAGGCATTGGTTCGTGAGGGAGCTGCCGCTCGTATCGGGATCAGCAACTGCTACGAACTGCGTCTGTTGGAGACGCTGACTCGCAAGGCGACGGTCAAGCCGAGTGTCGTTCAGAATCGCTTCTACGCCGATACGGGATTCGACCGTGAACTTCGCGCATTCTGTCGGCAGAATGCAATCACATATCAGAGCTTCTGGACGCTCACCGCCAACCCCCACCTACTCCGTCATGCCAGTGTTGGGGAGCTGGCCGCGCAACATGGGTTGACGCGAGAACAGGTGCTGTTTCGCGCACTCAGCGGAATCGGGATCACGCCGTTGACGGGCACGACATCCGAGGCACACATGCGCGACGATCTGCAACTATTCGACGTTCAACTCCAGGCGGATGAACTCGCCCGCGTGGCTACGCTATTCGAACGTTGAGGGGGAGTTGACGGGGATACTGCTGCCATCTGGCGTGGGACCTCGGCGGTGTCGACAGCAACGTCACCTGGACTTGAGCTTGGGTTGTGCTGCGCGCGTGCGCATCTCGTTGGTTCGTGCGGGAGCCGCTTTCGTGCTTGGAGAGCGGGTGGTCGTCTTGTTCCGTGATTTGGCGGATGTTGTCTGCTTCGGCAAGGGAGGAGTGCCTGGCTCTGGTGATCGGTCGAGCATGGCGAGTTGCTTCTTGTTGGCGACGCGCCGGTAACCTTCGGTAACCAGCATGTCGAGTTCGCCCTTGCGCAGACGCGCCGAGTTGATCGTGACCCAGCCGTGTTGACCAATGTACGGCGTTCGGCTGAAACGCGCGTCGTCCAGGAGCGTGCATTGAGCGTCGCGACCGAGGTTGATCGAAAGCGAGGCGCCGCTCGTGGATTGATCCATGCCGACGATCGCGAACGGCCTTTTGTTCACCCGAAACGCAGGGTGGTGCACCATGATGTACTCCTGCGACGCTGGGAGTCCCTTGCAGAGTGTTCGGAGGGTTTCGAGAAGGGCATCGACTGCCGGGCTGGAATCGACCTTCATCGCCACAGTTTACGAACATCAGCAGACGTTCGCCACGAGGAATTCGTTCTCAACCGCATGTTGGCTGAGCAAGGGGACCCAGTGGCGACGACCGCGACGACCCGGTGAGACCGCGTTGTCAGGGAAGAGGGGGCAGATCCAGCGTGAACTCACCCTGGGCTACGACTACTGTGGAGCCGCCGACCTCGACTTTCGTAGCGTCAGCTTCTCGCGTGATGCGTGCGAGGAGCTTGGACGGGCGCTTCATTTCCAGGCCCTGTTCGATGGTCAACGATTGCCCAACCGGCAGACGCCCGTGCTTGGTGAGGAACATTGCTAGCGGGCCAGCTGCCGAGCCTGTTGCCGGATCCTCGTTGATGCCGGCATGAGCTGCGAAGTAGCGCGCCGTGCATCGCGACCCATCGAAATGAAAGATCGCTACACCGCCTTCGATGCGTGCCAATGCAGAGTAGTTGGGGTGGAGGTCACTGACCGCTTCGTGAGAGTCGAGAAACACGCAAACGTGTCGCGGTCCGTTCACGTATTGTTCGACTGGTAGCTCGCTCCGAGTGATCCCGAGCGCTGCCAGCACCCGTTCAGAGTGTTTGAACGGCTCCTGGGTTGGCGTTGGCTGCACCATCGAACCGAACAGCGTTCCGTCGTCGAGTGCCGTGAACGATACTGGGATGTTCCCTACCGGGAGCTCGAGTTCGACGTCGTTCGAACCGGACGCGAGCGCCAGAATGTAGGCGGTACCCAGTGTCGGGTGACCGGCGAAGGGGAGTTCGCGCGTTGGCATGTAGATGCGAACCTTCGCGGTTCCGCCCCGTTCCGGGGGAAGGATGAACGTGGTTTCCGAGAGGTTCAGTTCCAATGCGAGTTGTTGCATCGTTCCCGCGTCGAGACCACGGGCGTCGGTGAACACGGCCAAGGGGTTGCCGGTCAGCGCTCGATCAGTGAAGACGTCACAAATCACGTAGGGCACGGCTCGCATGTCCAGCGCTATAGGGCTGTCGCGTTCAGACGTCCAGTACAGCGTCGCATTGCCGACTGGGTCAGGCCTCCAACCGCAATCGAGTCGAGAAGGTTGGGTCGACGATCGGGTATTGATAGGTCTTGCTCACATGCGGCTCGCCAACGGAGAGGGGACGAGCGTCGGGAGCGCGACTGGCCGGTTGCCGTGATGTGCCACCGCTGCGCCAAACACGAGCTGAGTTGGTATCGGAGAAGGTCTGAGGTGGACTTTCCTCTGGGATGCTCGGAGAATGCCTGCATGCTACGCATACCCTCGATGGCCGCCGCCCAGACGGTTCCCGTTGCGGGTGATGTTTCCGCCAACGTCGTCGAGCACGTTCGCTTGGCGCGGCTCGCCGCAGAAGCCAGAGCGCGCGTGGTCGTGTTTCCCGAGTTGTCCCTGACTGGCTACGAGATGGGCAGCGCCGCGGCTTTGGCGTTCTCTTTGGGAGATGCCCGACTCGAGCCACTGCGGGACGTCGCACGTTCCAGCGGGGTCACCCTCATCGTGGGGGCGCCGATGCGGTTGTCGGGGGCGCTGCACAATGCGGCACTGATCGTCGAACCGACGGGGGCAGTCGGCGTCTATACCAAACAGCACCTCGGGACCTTTCCCCCAAGTGCGCGCGTGGATGGGGAGTTGCCACCGTCCGAGTCGACGGTCTTCACCCCCGGCACGTCGAATCCCGAGGTCATCGTCGACGGGCATTCGGGGGCGGTTGCGATATGTGCTGACGCCAATCGCGCTGAGCATGCGGTGCGAGCCGCCGAGCGCGGAGCGCGTATCTACTTCGCGAGTAGCTTCGTAATTCCGTCGGAGTTCGAGGAGGCGACGACGAATTTGCGCTCTCGTGCGCAGAAGCATCGAATGGTCGTCGTCTTTGCGAACTACGGCGGCAGCAGCGGCGGGCTGGCTTCTGCTGGCCGCAGCGGCGTGTGGGCTGAGGACGGCACGCTACTTGGTTGCTTGCCTGCGGCGGGGACTGGAGTCGTCGTCGCGTCGGAGAGTGATGAGGGGTGGCGTGTCGAGACTCGACTGGAATCGAGGTCGACGCGGGCTCACGAAGGAACGATGATGGACGCGGCTGTTGTGTTCAGGCGGGGCAGCGGCGAGGACGCGGCAGGCGTCGCCGCTGTATTGGGCGCAGCACGGGGTGCGATGACATACTTGCCCCGGCTGCACACACCTCACGAGGATCGCGCCTTCTTCTGGGCGCAACTCGAACAGCGCGAATCGTTGGTTGCGACCAAGGACGGCGTGTTGGTCGGTTTCGCGATCTTCGGGGACGGTTGGCTGTATCACCTGTACGTGGACCGCGGGCAGCAGAACCGCGGCATCGGTTCTCGGCTGTTGGCCGACGTGCAGGCGCTCGCTGGTGGCGGTCTCCAGTTGTGGACCTTCCAGCAGAACGCTGGCGCACGGCGCTTCTATGAGCGGCATGGATTTCGTGCCGTAGAAGAAACCGATGGCAGCGGTAACGAAGAGCGGGTGCCGGACGTTCGCTACCGCTGGGAATCTTCTCGAGTGAGGGAACCCGAACGATCGCTCGACTAGACGGGCGAGCGCGATTGTCGGGCGGTTTCTCGAATCCCGTTGCGCTCGTCTTCTCGACTCCATTCTCTGTTACATCGAATGGGATCTCGCGAATTGCGAACTCTGCGAGCTCACATTTAGCGAGGCGGCGTCGGCGGTGGG
>QJWJ01000123.1 GCA_003235365.1 Deltaproteobacteria bacterium | reverse complement strand
GGTCGCCATGGGCGCGGAGCATAGTTCCGAGGTTCGAGTACCGCAACACGGCGCTGATCCGGCGCCGGGCGTCTCGTCGTCTGCGCCAGCTGCACGCCGCTGCGAGGTGGTTGGAAAGGCTGGCGGACCCGGTACGGCAGCACGTGGAGCAGCGCTTCGGAGTGGCTACCCCGACACGCTTCCAGGTGGTCACCCGAAGCGCCACCAGGTCAGCTCGTGCTTGTTGTGGTGCAGATGGGCCAGGTTGGAGCCGGGGATGCGTGCGAAACGGCGCGCGACGTCATGGTCCGTGTCGCCCTGGAACTTCAACGTGCAAACCAAGTTTCGTGCTTTCTCTGCGGCGATCCAACGCTCGACGTGCTCGAGCAGTCGACCCGGGTAGCAAATCACGTCGGAGAACAGCCAATCTACCGGCGGGTGGGTCGCCGGGTCGAGCGCGAAGGCGCTGCTTTGCACGTACTTCACCCGCGGTAACTTGGCGACCTTGGGATCCAAGGGCGCCTTGTCGACGCTGATCACCCGGGCGCCGAGCGATGCCATCACCCACGTCCATCCACCTGGACTGCTGCCGAGATCGAGGCAGAGGTCTCCGGTCGCTGGTCTCTTTCCGTGTAGAGTAAACAGCTCCCACAGCTTGAGATAGGCACGGCTGGGTGGTGCGCTGCGGTCCTCGACGAAGTTCACTTCCCCGTTTGGGAACTGGCTCGAACAGTGGGGGCTAGCTACCAGCGTGTTCGCATCCAGCAAGGTCCAGCTCCCGAGCTGTGCTCTCGGCGGCCGAGCTCCGAAGGTCAGGGGGGCGTGTTCGACCGGCGGAAGCAACGCTTCGATGAGCTTCGCTCGGCGATGGTGGCTCTGACTGAACAGGTGCCAGCGCTGCCCGAGTGACAGCAAGATCTCGGAGGCTTCCTTGATGGACGCGAAGCCGTGCCGCTCGGCGTCGAGCCAGACGTTGGTCGCCCACGCCGCGCGCCGCGGACCGCCCTCGGTCAGCACCAAACGCCCTTCGGTGTGCAGTACCGTGGCGCCCGCTGCCGACAGTTCGTCGAACAGTTCTTCGCTGCGTTCAGCTACCGCGACGTAGGCTCGCATCACTTCGGCTCAGGGAGCGGCGCTGGGCGCCTGCCAGAACTCGACCCAATAGGGTTCGCTGACCAACACCAGTCGGTCTTCATTGGCCAACGTCACGCCTTCGTATTGCGGCGAGCCATCCAGGGGCAATTGTTGGAGCAAGTTGCCCGTTGCCGGATCCACTTTCAACAGTGCGCTCGCCAGATGGCTGGTGATGAGCAGAGTATCGTCCCGCGGCTCGTAGGCCATGCCCGTCAGATCCCCGTCCAGCTGCCCCAGGGTCTGCTGGGCCTCGAATGGTTGGAAGGCGTCGAGCGTGCCGTCGAGGGCGCTGGCCTGGGCGGGACCGTCAATCGTGTATGGGAACTGCCAAACCGCGATGGGAACGGAGCCGGGGGCTCCCTCCTGGCAGGCGAAGAAGTCGCCTCCCGTCGTTGTTGGACGAAAGGTAACGCCTTCGAAACCGGTATTGGTTTGCGGTGGCGGCTCGCTCGGGATGAAGTGCCTGGCGGTCTCGCCGCGCAGATCCACGGCGTCTTGGGCCGAAGTGACTCGAAACACCACGACTTGGTTGTCTTCCGATGCCAGCGCGATCCAACCATCCCCCAGGTACTCGATGCCTTCCGCGTCGTCGGGGCCATTGTCCAGGCGTATCGTCCGCAAGAGCTCGACGAAGTCCCGGTCGTATTCGTAGATGTACGGCAGCCGGTCGACGACGACGTAGAACGTGTCCGTTTCGCTGTGCCAGGCCACGTCGGAGAGCGCTCCGGCGAGCTCGGCGACTTGATGCGGGTCGCCAATGCGCTGGTAGTCCTGAAGATCGGGTGCGATGCGTCGGGTCGGTTCGTTCGTGCCAGCGGGGGCGGGGAGCGTCGAGTCTGTCAGACGTTCACTCGGGGCCATCGTCGTGCTCGTGGGCTCCGGTCCGACCGTTGGCGCGCCGTCCGCGGCATCTGCCAACGGGGTCGTCGCAACCGTCGCTGCACCGGGGGGTGCCCCTGTTGCGTTCGGAGTTTCGACGCTCGGGGCGCCGGCGGCGAGTCCAGGCGTCGGCTCACTCGGTCTGCTCTGCTCGCGCTGGTCACCGGGGTCAGCGCGGGGAGCTCGCGCCGTGGGTGCTGTCCGCGGGGCGCCTGGTGCCCCGTCTTGCGATAGTGAGGACTCACTCGATTCGGGAGCTTCGCGTCCATTCGCTTCGGCCGTCGGCGCGGGATCGGGTGCGTCGCTCTTACAGCCGCTCAGCGCGTGCGTCGCTAGAGCGACGGCGCACACGGGGAGCGATGGGCGACGGCACGTGCCGAGCACGTCCTGGGTCGACGGGGCCATGGCGTGGTTGTGCCACTGCCGCGCCCACCAGGCCAACGTTGCTGTGCGCCGCTGGCGACGTCCGTCCGGCCCATGGTCGCCGAGCGGGGCCGGTAACGGCGCCAAAGCCGCCAAGCCTTGGCTTGTCATGGCTCGTGGCGCATAGTGCCAATCCCCATGGGTCCTGTTCACGAGTACGAGCTGACCATCCGCGAACACCATCTCGACACGTTTGGGCACGTGAACAATGCGGCCTACCTGCAGCTGCTCGAGGAGGCACGTTGGGACCTAATAACCCAGGGGGGCTATGGGCTGAGCGAGATCGCTCGGCTCCGCCAAGGACCGACGATGCTCGAGTGCACGCTGCGCTACCGCCGTGAAGTGCTCAATCGGCAACGAGTTTTGATCCGTACGTGGTTGGAAAGCTACGTCGGCAAGGTCGCCGTCGTGCAGCAGCAACTCCAAGTGCTCGAAGGCGTCGCGGGGGCGGAGCCCAACTGCGTGGCGACCATGTCGTTGGGCTTGCTCGACATGGATGCACGTCGCCTCATCGAACCCACCGAGGCATGGTTGCGTTGTTGGGGTCTGTCCCGAACCGACTGGCAACCCAAGGCCTGAGGGGCGTCGTGGCGCGAATTTTGGCCGTCGAGCCCTACTACGGAGGCTCCCACCGGGCTTTCATCGACGGCTGGATGCAGCACAGCGAGCACGAATTCGACCTGATCACGCTGCCGGCGCATCACTGGAAGTGGCGCATGCGACATGCCGCGGTGAGTGTCGTTGCCGAGCTGCAGGCGCTGGCCGCCCGCAACGCAGGGGCTTGGGACCTGTGCTGGGTCAGTTCGATGATGAACCTCGCAGAGCTGAGGGGTCTGGTGGGCGGGCTGCTCGCCACGACACCGTGCGTCGCCTACTTTCACGAAAACCAAGTCGAGTACCCGACGCGCCAGGATGATCCGCGTGATGTTCACTTTGCGTTGACACATTGGGTCACGGCGCTGGCGGCTGACGAGATCTGGTTCAACTCGGTCTACAATCAACGCACTCTGCTCGACGGGCTGGCGCGGCTGTTCCGGAGACTCCCCGATCAGCGAGGCGTTCTCGACCGGGCCCAGATCGAGGGCAAGTGCGTCGTGCAGGCGCCGGGCATCGACGTGGGCGGGCCACCGATCGCGGCTGCCCGCAACGTCGGGCAGCCCCTGCGCATCGCCTGGGCGGCGCGTTGGGAACACGACAAGGGGCCCCGATGTTTGCTCGACGCGTTGCGCTGCCTGGAGACGACGGGGACCGACTATCGATTGTCGGTGATGGGTGAAGCGTTCAAGGATTGCCCGCGGGAGTTGACGACCCTGCGGAGCGAATTCGCCCACCGCCTCGATCACGTGGGCTACCACGT
This sequence comes from Deltaproteobacteria bacterium, assembly GCA_003235365.1. Lineage (GTDB taxonomy): Bacteria > Myxococcota_A > Polyangia > Polyangiales > Polyangiaceae > SZUA-265. The sequence continues at coordinate 3,313 of QJWJ01000123.1, read as the reverse complement.
CGATCGGGTGCAGTACCTGCAGACCTTGGCCCGGGCCGACGTGTTCGTCTCCACCGCGGAGCACGAGTTCTTCGGCGTGGCGGTGATGGAGGCCGCCGCGCTCGGCTGTCGCTTGTTGATCCCGCGTCGCTTGGTCTATCCGGAACTGTTCGGTGATGCCGACGTGTTCTACGACGGCACGGCACGCCACCTCGCCGCTCGTCTTGCCGATTTGGCGTCTTCACCCGTGTCGTTTGACGGCACGGCTCGCGACGTGGCGCTGCGGTACCTATGGCCGAAGCGCGCTCGCGAACTCGACGAGCGAGTGCTGCGCCTCTTGAATCGCGATGTCGGGCAGGGCTGAGTTCACACGCTCGTCCCTTTGAGCCGCGGTAGTGGCGCAGAGTGTGTGCACCGGGTCCTCGAGAAATACGAGAAATACCCCGTACCCCCCTCCTTACGGCGTGCGCCACGCCGGTCTTTCGGGGTGGTGGCGCTATTCGCGCGCAGGTCAGCGGGAGGGTTCGACCGGCCATTGGGTGTCGTTCCGCAGTGGGTCTCGCCGCATTGGGAGAGTTCGGCGCGAGTGAATGGGTGCGACCCGGTCCTGGGAGCCGTCGAGGAGCCTCATTTTCTGTTCATCGTCGGCACCGGTGATACGACCATGAATCACTGCCACCTCGGGGGGACGGCGTGGGCAGAGGACGGGCGATCACCTACACCCCGCCACAAAAATGAACGGTTTAGGCGCGCGATGTGGAATGTGGGCTAAAGAAAATGTGACGGTGTTTGCCGATTGCATGGGGGGGAGCTCTCGGCTGCCCCAGAGTCGGAGGCCTCCAATTCCCGCCAACACGTTCGTACCTATGAAGAATCTCTCAACCGGTCTGCTCTGCTGTGTCTTCTTCGCCGTTGCCTGCGGAGGTAACCCGACGGTCGTCTCCGACGAGGGAACCAATGACGATTCGATTCAGAAGGATGGAGGAGGAGCGAACCCGGACCTGCTTGCCGATGGAGGGGTGCGGCCTTCGGCGGGGGGGAAGGACAACTCGGGCCCGGCGTTCGTCGGCGATGAGCCGACGAGCGGCATTCCGGATGCCGCCGTGTGCGACGAGAAGACCGGTCTCGGTTGCGAGGTGGGGGATGCGGGCCCTGCCTGTGGCGACGGACGACTCGATCTCGACGAAGAGTGCGATGATGGCAACTCGCTCCCAGGCGACGGCTGCAACGGTGCGTGTATCGTCGAGCCCTACAGCGAGTGTGAAGAGCCGGGCAAGCCGTGTGTGTCGACCATCGTGTGCGGCGACGGCAAGATTGACCCGGGTGAGTTCTGCGACGACGGCAACAACGACGATGATGACGGCTGTTCGTCGGATTGCACCGAGCAAGATCAGTCGTTCGTTTGCGTCGAGGGCGAGGCCTGCGTGCGCTTGTACGATTGCGGCGACGGTCGGGTGAACGGATCGGACGAGTGCGACGACGGCAACACCAAGAACGGCGACGGCTGCACCAAGGACTGCAAGATCGAAGCGGGCTATGTCTGCCGTCGACCGGGCAGCCCCTGTACGTTGGACGAACGCTGCGGTGACGGCAAGATCAACGGCGACGAGGAGTGCGACGACGGCAACGCCGACTGGGGTGATGGTTGTTCGGGGATCTGCTTGGTCGACCCCTACTGGGAATGCGAAACCGAGGGTGAGGCGTGCGTCTACACGATCATCTGCGGCAACGGCGCCAAGGAGATCGGTGAGGTCTGCGACGACGGCAACGACGTCGATGACGACGGCTGTTCGAACAGCTGCGAGCAAGATCCCGACTACGTGTGCGAGACTCCCGGTGAGCCGTGCGTGTTGGTCTACGATTGTGGCGACAGCGTCGTCAACGGTGACGAGCGCTGCGACGACGGTGGGCAAGCGCCGGGCGATGGCTGTGACGCCAACTGTCAGATCGAGAGCGGTTACACGTGTCCGACTCCGGGTGCCGCTTGCGAATTGATCACCTATTGCGGTGATGGTGTCGTTCAAACCGGCGAGTTGTGCGACGACGGCGACGTCGTGCGCGGCGACACGACGATCTGGAACGACGGTTGCTCCGGCGTGTGCACCGTCGACCCCTACTGGGATTGCGCCACCGCGGGCCAGCCGTGTCAGAGCCTCATCGTCTGTGGCGACGGACAACGCGACCCCGGGGAAGTCTGTGACGATGGCGGCAACGTCGACGGCGACGGCTGCTCTGCGGACTGCCTCGTTCAGGCCGCCGGCTGGGTGTGTATCCCGGGCGACCCTTGCGTCCAACTCTATCGCTGCGGTGACGGCCGCGTCAGTCAATCGACGAACGAGCTGTGCGACGACGGCGATACCGACGACAACGACGGCTGTAGCGCGACCTGTCAAATCGAACCGGGGTACACCTGTCCGGTTCCCAATGCGCCGTGCGTGATCGCCACGTACTGCGGTGACGGGACCAAGAACGGCACGGAGCAGTGCGACGACGGGGGCACCGCGGCTGGCGATGGCTGTTCGACTCGGTGCCGCATCGAGAACGACTGGGCCTGCGACGCCAATGGCAAGAACTGCTACTACACCGTCGAGTGTGGTGACGGCGTCGTCAGCGGCGACGAGATCTACACCGTCGAGTGTGGTGACGGCGTCGTCAGCGGCGACGAGATCTGCGACGACGGCAACACCGACGGCGGTGACGGCTGCAGCGCCGACTGCGGCACGGTCGAGGCTGGCTTCAATTGTCCGCGCGCCGGGTTTGCGTGTCGGACCACGTGCGGTGACGGAATCAAGGTCGGCAAAGAGGGCTGCGACGACGGCGATACCGACGATGGTGACGGCTGCAGCGCCAAGTGCGCCATCGAGCAGAACTTCGTTTGCACCGGGGAACCGTCGAGTTGCAGCGCCACCATTTGTGGCAATGGGCTCGAGCCGGGCGGGAACGAGGCGTGCGATGACGGCAATAACCAGCCCTTCGATGGCTGCGCTGCGGACTGCACGAACGAGCCGTCGTGCGGTTGGAATGCAGGTCAAACCACCTATTCTTGTGCCGATGTCTGCGGTGACGGCATGCGCTTCCCCGGTGAGGAATGTGACGACGGCAACAAGGTCGATGGCGATGGGTGCGCGTCAGACTGCACCATCGAAGAGGGGTACGAGTGCAACGACCAGTCGTTCTCAGACACACAGCCCTGCTCGTACGATGCGAGCGAGACGTGCCTCGTGCTGCCCGTCGTGTATCGTGACTTTCGAGGGCATGACAACGGCAGCTCTTGCAGCAACGCCGGTACGCCGCTCCAGGTCCTCCCGCATCCACAGTTTGGAGTCAACCCAGG